>CALWVX010000122.1 GCA_944385065.1 uncultured Oscillospiraceae bacterium
TTTGCAGACGACGGAACTCCTTGCAGGAGGGCTTTTTTGACAAGCTGCGGCGGGGCGCGCCCGACAGGCGCGCCCCGCCGTTTTCAGTTTGGGGAGCTAGGGGCATTTGGGGCGGCCCGCCCGGTCAAAGTCCCACACCAGCCGGGGTCCGCCGCTCCCCCGCTCCACCCGGGCCAGACAGAACAGGGGGACCAGAGGGAAGGGACAGCCCGGGCGGAAGGGGGCGGCCAGAGAGAAGCCCTCCGCCCCCCGGCGGCACAGCATGGGGCCCCGGATGGCGGAGCGCAGCACCGGGTCGGCGGGCAGGGCCTCCGGGTGCTCCTCGCAGGTCCAGCCCCCGGCCCCCCTCCGGCCCTCGAAGGGGAAGGCCAGCACGCACTCCCCCCGCAGCTGGGGCCAGCAGCCCGCCCGCTCCAGCTCCCCCAGGGAGAGGGTCCGGGACAGGGTCAGCGCGTCTCCCTCCGGCGCCAGCGTGCCCAGCAGGAACCGGCCTCCCCGCTCCCCGTGGAGCCACACCTTGTACAGTCCCCGCTCGTCCCGGGGCCGCCGGGCCCGCACCAGGACCCGGGGCCCCTCCCGGCGGACGGTGAGCGTCCCGCCGCCCCGTATTTCCATCTGATCTTCCACCGCGCACGCCCCCTCCGCTCCCATTCTATGCCCGGGCAGGGCAAAACTCCCGTCCGGACCTTGGGTCCGGAATTTTTTTGGCCGGAGGGAGGAAAAATTTTTCTTCCCCGGGAAAAGACGGAAAACTTTTTTCGTCCATCTGCCCCGAAACGGATTTGTCTGAACCGCACAAAATGGAACAGCGGGAAATGTATGGATTTAACAAAATGAAGCGGCGAAGCGTGAAAGTTTTTCATGAACATATTATGATATGGTCAATTTATGTAAATTATACATGAAATCATGAAAAAATAATCGTTTAATTTTGGCAAAATGAATGATAACATAAAAACCAATGAGATGAAATTGTGCGAAAACACAACAGACCGCCGAAAGGGCCGGGACAGGCCCGGGAGGAGGGGCGGTCAGACCCTGTGTACAGGAGAAAAGGAGGAACAGGTATGTTCGGAAAGATCGGGATGACGGAGCTGATTGTGGTCCTGGTGGTGGCTTTGGTCATCTTCGGCCCCTCCAAGCTGCCGGCGCTGGGCAAGATGGCGGGCAAAGCCATCGGGACCCTGCGTCATTATACGGACAGCAACAACTGGGAGGAGCTGCTGGACGAGGAGGCGGAGGAAGAGGAGGCGGCCAAGGCCGGGAAGAAGCAGAAGGCCGAGGCCGCCAAGGAGCCGGCCGCCGACCAGGCGGAGCAGGCCGGGGAAGCTCCGGCGGACAAGCCTGCGGAAGCTCCGGCGGACCAGTCCGCGCAGGAGCAGCCGGAGGAGAAGGAAGAAACCCGGGAGCAGGCGTCCTGACCGGAGCCTGTAAAGCGGAAAGAAAAGGAGAGCGGATACTATGTTACAGAAAATCGGACCTGCGGAACTTTTAATCGTACTGCTGATCGCCCTGCTGATCTTCGGGCCCACCAAGCTGCCCAAGCTGGGCAAGGCCATCGGCCAGACCATCGGCAATTTCCGCCGCAGCAGCGCCATG
This sequence comes from uncultured Oscillospiraceae bacterium, assembly GCA_944385065.1. GTDB lineage: Bacteria > Bacillota > Clostridia > Oscillospirales > Oscillospiraceae > Lawsonibacter. The sequence goes on from CALWVX010000122.1 coordinate 1,600, forward strand.
GCGGAAAAGGGCGACGAGAAATCCAAGGATGAAGAGATCTGAGCATGTCGACGGATCGCGCAAAAACCGGAGAGACCGGAACCGGGAGCGCTGAGCGGGACAGAAGGGAAGTCCGGAGCGGGAGCGCTGCCGCCCGCCGCCCCGGCCGGCCGGCCAGGAGGCCCGGCAGGCCCCCCCGGGCCAGACGGCGGGAGGACCCGGACACCGAGCCGGAGGGGGGACGCATGTCCCTGCTCTCCCACCTGAAGGAGCTGCGCAGGCGGCTGATCATCTGCATCGCGGCCTTTCTGGCGGGGGTGATCCTCTGCCTGAGCCAGGCGGAGTGGTTCACCAACCTGATGCTCTCCCGGGGCACCGATTTCACCTTTGTCTACATCGCGCCCGCGGAGCTGATGATGACCTATGTCCGCGTGGCGGCGGCGGGCGGCGTGGTGATTGCCGTCCCGATCATCATCTATCAGATCTGGCGCTTCATCCGCCCGGGCCTGCGGCGCAGGGAGAACCTGGCCTTCAGCCTGATCATGACGGTGGGGCTGGTGCTGTTCGGGGTGGGGGCGGCCTTCGCCTTCCTCATCGTGCTGCCCATCCTGCTGGCCTTCTTCGCCCGGCTGAACACCAGCGGAACGGTCAGCGCCATGGTCTCGGTGGAGTCCTATGTGGGCTATGTGGTCAACACCATGATCACCTTCGGCGTCATTTTTGAGACTCCCATGGCCATGCTGGCCCTGATCGGGACCGGACTGGTGAAGCCGAAGACCCTGAAGAAAAACTTCAAATACGCGGTGCTGATCATTCTGATCATCGCCGCCGTCATCACACCGCCCGACGTGGTGTCCCAGATTCTGATCGCCGCCCCCCTGATGGTGCTGTTTTACGGCAGCATCCTGGCGGGACAGTTTGTGTTCCGCCGCCGGCTGGCCGAGGCGGAGGAGCTGGAAAAGGAAGTGCAGACAGAAAGCAGTCAAAATGAGTAGGCAAACACCGGACCGGCCTCTTTCCAGACCGGGTTCAGGGGACCGGCCCGGAGAAGGATTGCAAAATCAGAAATGAGGAGGATTTGAACAGTGAGCGGTAAAAAGGAGAATGTGCAGACCGGCATTACCCGGCGAGACTTTGTAAAGGGTCTGGCGTTTGGAGCGGCCAGCCTCGGCATTGCCACCATCCTGCCCGGCGGCATCATCACCGCGGCGGAGGCCGCCGCCACCCGCCAGGAAGTGGGCCGTCAGGGAGACGGCATCTATCTGGACGGCGTGGCCGAGAACATGTCCGGCAAGACCTACACCCTGGAGTTTGTGCAGCCCATCAAGCTGGTGGCCGTGCTGGACGGCGAGATCCAGACCGAGGGCACCTGGCGCACCAGCAACAAGCATCTGGTGTCCGTGGACCCCGACGGCACCGCCATCATGCGGGACGGCGTGGGCGGCTATGACGTGGAGCTGTCCTGGACCCTGGGCGACAGCACCTACTACATCACCCTGCACACCGGCCAGACCGCCGGCGCCCACGCCATCGAGGTGGACCACCCCATGACCCGGGGCGACTTCATGATCCGTCTGGCCAAGTACTTCGGCTGGCCCCACTACAACGCGGTCATGGACGACGGCACCGACATCGACGCCAACGGCGAGGTCATGACCACCGAGCGGGTGCGCAACTACTTCGACGTCACCGGCGACAACGACTATGTGAAGGCCATCGAGTCCGCCCTGGACATGGGCGTGCTCACCGCCGAATCCTCGGATGAGTATTTCTACCCCATGTCCGAGATGACCCGGGAGGATGCCGCCGTCATTCTGGCCAGCGCCTTCAAGCTGCCCGTGATGGACCGGGACTACATCTGCGACTTTGACGACGCCGACAAGATCGACCCCGCCTGCTACGCCGCCCTGAACTCTCTGGTGGGCCGCAACTTCATGCGGGGCCGCACCAACCAGACCCTGAACCCCACCGACGGCATCACCGACTCTGAGGCCCGCATCATCATCGAGTCCATCGACAAGCGGGTGGTCTGCCCCGTGTGGTCCATGCCCGTCAGCAACCGGAAGTTCGTCCGGGTCCGCCCTGAGTGGTTCACCGCCACCAAGGACGCGGTGGTCCACTGGCGCTGCAAGGTGGATCACTACTCTCACCCGGAGATGAACGGCCTGTTCGTCCAGGACCGGGGCGTGGGCGTGTATGTGGGCACCGGCTGGAGCGAGTGGTATGACTACATCCCCGGCTATTCCACCGATCCCTGCTTCGGCCTGAACAACAACAAGGACCTGCCCTACGACGCCACCTGGCTGATCGTGGACGTGGAGTGCTACGCCACCAAGGAGGGCATGGAGGACAGCCCGGTGACCAGCTTCAAGTGGCGCATCGAGCGGCCCGCGTGGCACGACTTTGCCTTTGACAAGCTCCACGACGCCGGCCCCAACTTCCCCGCCGTCTACCGCTACTTCGACAACTTCCAGGCGGCCGCCTACTACATCGAGGGCAGCCAGATGGGCATCCTGTACGACGGCCTGATGCCCACCAACACCACCATTTCCCTGGTCGACCGGGTGAAAGAGGTTGCCACCAAGCCCTTCGTCTTTGTGCTGGGCCACAACCACGGCGATCACTCCGGCGCCATGCCCTATGCTTACGAGGCGGGCGTGGACGTCTACATGTGCGACCGGGTCGGCCCTGCCGGCACCGACTGGAGCATTCAGGTCTATAACCGGAAGTACACCAGTGCCAATCCGATCGTGGACGAGGAGCGCACCGGTTCTTACACCGGAAATCTGGTCCACCTGATCGATGAGGGCTATGAGTTCGACCTGGGCAACTGCAAGTTTGAGGTGGTCCACCTGCCCGGCCACGAGGACGCCTCCATCCTGCTCTATGACCGGGCCAACGGCCTGCTGTTCTCCTCCGACATCTACGCCGTCAACCGCTACTGGGTGGCCGACCAGTTCTCCGCCCGGATGGTCAAGCAGGACTTGCTGCTGTCCCTGCACCAGCAGCTGATGGACATTTACACCAAGGACGGGGCCCAGGTGAAGGAGCTGTACACCGGCCACAACCGCATCGGCATGGGCGGCGACTATCTGACCATCTGGGAGCAGTGCCTGCAGAAGCTGGTGGACTACGGCCCGGACGGCGTCAGCGACGACCGCCGGGGCGACGGCGCCATCCTGGCCATGGACGGCGACCAGTATGAGACCATGAACTGGACCGGCTTTGCCGAGAACGGCAAGATGATCCATGCCCAGTACAAGGGGGAGTACGACGGCAAGACCTATTACCGCATCGAGGTAGACAACCGGGGCACCGAGAATCCCCTGGTGTCCAGCAACATGTACTGGGACTACAACACCAACGCTCACCTGAGCAACATCAGCTTCAAGGACGCCACTCTGGTGGGCCACGACTTCAAGTATCACACCGGCTTTGACGATGCGGACGAGACCCTGCCCGACGGGCGGCTGAAGTACGCCATTCCCAACAAGTTTGTGCCCTATGAGTACAACTATGACGTGAAGATCAGCCCCTTCCAGCCCACCGTCACCTTCACCCCCGTGGCCATGTCCAACCGGATCGCCGGCATGACGGTCAACGGCACCCCCGTGTCCAGCCGCTGCCCGGTGATCGTCCCCACCGTGGGCGCCACCACCATCGAGGTCACCGGCCCCGACGGCGCCACCAAGTGCACCTACACCCT
>CALWVX010000123.1 GCA_944385065.1 uncultured Oscillospiraceae bacterium
GCCTTTGACAAGCAGCTGGACGCCCTGTTCGGCGAGGAGGCCCTGGACATCTCCACCGACATCACCGTCATGGAGAATCTGCTGGCCCAGGAGGGGCTGACCGACGACGGCTTCGGCGCGGCCAAGCAGGAGTCGGGCGGCGTCAACCTGGAGCTCTGACCGGGACAGGAGGGACCGCGGGATGAAGCAGAACGAAACGCCCGCCAGGGAGGTCGGGAAAAAGAGCCGTCTGGCCTTTGCCCTGATTTTGACTTTGTGCGCCGCCGCCTGGGCATTCCAGCCCTGGCGCGCCCTGGAATACGGCACCGCTTCCAACGCCCCCGGCTGGGGAATGTACGCTCTGCTCACCGCCCTGGCCGCCCTGGCCGCCGTCGCCTGGCTGGTGAGCTGGCTGCGGTATGACCGGACTCACCGGGAGAAACACGAGTAATTTGCGCGGCTCCGGCCCCGCGGGCGGAGTCCGTCTCAATCAGTCTTGCATATTTTTAGGAGGAATACCACTATGAGCGACCAACTGGACATGACCCCTGAACTCACCTTAGACCCCTCCGGCTCCGCCGCTCAGGCGCCTGCCGCCCCCGCCGCCCCGGAGCTGACGCTGGACGCCGCCCAGACCCAGACTCAGGCCGATCAGGCCGCCCTCCAGGCCCAGCGGGACGCCAACGCCGTCAAGCTGGACGAGTCCATGCTCACCGAGGCCGAGCGGAAGATGGTGGACGAGTTCTCCCAGAAGATCGACGTCACCAACTCCAATCTGGTGCTCCAGTACGGGGCGGCTGCTCAGAAGAACATCGCCGCCTTCTCCGAGAGCGCCCTGAACAACGTCAAGACCAAGGACCTGGGCGAGGTGGGCGAGGCCCTGTCCTCCCTGGTGGTGGAGCTGAAGGGCTTCGGCCAGGAGGAGGACGAGGGGGGCATCTTCGGCTTCTTCAAGAAAAAGCGGGATAAGCTGGAGGCCATGAAGGCCAGCTATGCCAAGGCGGAGGTCAACGTGGACAAGATCGTCAAGGTGCTGGAGAACCACCAGGTCACCCTGATGAAGGACATCGCCATGTTCGACCAGATGTACGAGCTGAACTCCAAGTACTATAAAGAGCTGACCATGTATATCCTGGCGGGCAAAAAGCGTCTGGAGTACCTGCGCACCCACGATCTGACCGATCTGAAGAAGAAGGCCGAGGAGACCGGCGCCCAGGAGGACGCCCAGGCCTATAACGACTACGCCAACCTGTGCAGCCGGTTTGAGAAGAAGCTCCACGACCTGGAGCTCACCCGGATGATCTCCATCCAGATGGGTCCCCAGACCCGTCTGCTCCAGAACAACGATACCCAGATGCTGGAGAAGATCCAGTCCTCCCTGGTGAACACCATCCCCCTGTGGAAGAGCCAGATGGTGCTGGCCCTGGGGCTGGAGCACGGGCGGCAGGCCACCGCCGCCCAGACCGCCGTCACCAACATGACCAACGAGCTGCTCCAGAAAAACGCCGATCTGCTGAAGATGGGCACCGTGGAGACCGCCCGGGAGGCCGAGCGGTCCGTGGTGGACATTCAGACCCTTCAGCACACCAACCAGCAGCTCATCTCCACTCTGGACGAGGTCATGAAGATTCAGACCGAGGGGGCCCAGAAGCGGAAAGAGGCCGAGGCCGAGCTGGGCCGCATTGAGGGCGAGCTGAAGCAGAAGCTGTTGGAATTGCGGGGATAAAACGGGCCCATCCAAAGCCCAGCGAAGCGGGTTTGGATGGGAGAGGCGGAACGGCGGAATGAGCGAGGGCCCGCCCCCGGGCGGGCGCGCGGGATCTGGAGCACGTGACGCCGAGAAGCAGAAGCTGCTGGAGCTGAGAGGCTGAGCAGAAAAAACACCCATCAGAAAGGATCACCATGAAGCTATTGAAAAAACCGGCCGTGGCCTGGGTCATCGCGGCACTGATGATCGCGGCGGCCGTCGCCATCGGCCTGAACAAGGGCGGCGGCCCCGCCTCCACCGATCCCCAGAAGCTGGGGCTGGACGGCGGGCTGTCCACCGCCCCCTTCGCCCAGTACGTTCTGGACGAGGCCGACGTCCTCTCCCCCGAGGCGGAGGAGCGCATCTGCCTGTACAACGCCAACTGGGTGCAGCGGTACGACAGCCTGATCGCCGTGGCGGCGGTCTCCCAGGTGTCCGGCACCATCGACGAGTACGCTTATAACCTGGGGGCTGACCTCCAGCTGGCCCGCGCCGACGGAATTCTGGTCATGAATACGGACACCGGGGACTGCTATCTGGCCGTGGGACAGGATTACCCCATGAGCGACAGCCAGATCACCTCCTACATGAACCAGTATCTGTATGCCGACGCCATGGCGGGAGACTATGAGAGCGGCGTGCTCACCCTGCTGGACGAAATCAACCAGTTCTATGTGGCGGAATACGGCCTGGGCTATCTGGACAACGGCTCCGGCCGGAGCGGCGCCCTGCCCTCCGCGGTGTTCGGACTGTTCTTCCTCCTGATCGCCGCCCTGGTGGTGGCCTCCCTCATCGACGGCATCCGCTACGCCTCCTACCGCAGCCGGTATTTCGGCATCCCTAATCCTCCGGTGATCTTCCGGCCCATCCTGTTCTGGCACGGCCCGGGCACCCGGTGGTATCGCCGCCGGTGGCGTCAGCCGCCTCCTCCCCCTCCCCCCGGCGGAAGAGGACCCCGGGGCGGCGGATTCTCTGGCTTCTCCGGTCCCCAGGGGGGCGGCTTCTCCAGCCGCCCCAGAGGCGGGGGCTTCAGCGGCGGCAGCCGGGGCGGTGGATTCTCTGGCGGGCGCGGCGGCGGCTTCGGCGGCAGCCGGGGCGGCGGGTTCTCCGGCGGGCGCGGCGGCGGCTTCGGCGGCAGCCGGGGCGGCGGATTCTCCGGCGGACGCGGCGGCGGCTTTGGCGGCGGCCGTGGCGGCGGATTCGGCCGCCGCTGAGAAAACCGGCGGACATACCCTCCCCCTCCCCTGCATAGGATGGAAACAACAAACGATAGGGGTGTTGTTTCCATGCACAGCCACTGGAACGAAAATCAGATTCACCTGCGGGGGCGGCTCACAGCTCCCCCGTCTGTCTCCCATTTCAACCATGAGACCGCCTACTTTCTCCTCCCCCTGGCGGTGCGCCGCCTGTCCGGCGCGGAGGACCGCCTCCATGTGGTGGCCGCCCAGCCCATGCTGGAGGGCGTGACCCTGGAGCCCGGCGCCCACCTGGGCGACCGGGGGGAGGTCCGCACCTAAAACAACCGCAGCGGGGTGGGCAGCAAGCTGGTGGTCAGCGTCTTCGCCAAGTTCCTCTCCCAGGAGGAGGGGGCGGCGGACGAAAACCGGCTGGAGCTGGCGGGCACCCTGTGCAAGCCCCCCGCTCTGCGCTCCACCCCCCTGGGCCGGACCATCTGCGACATGATTCTGGCGGTGAACCGCCGGTACGGCCGGGCGGACTATCTCCCCTGCATCGCCTGGGGCAGTCTGGCCCACCGCTGCGGCGCCATGGAGGTGGGGGACCCGCTGCATCTGGCCGGCCGGCTCCAGAGCCGGGACTATACCAAGGAAGTGGACGGACAGCTTCAGGCGCGCACCGCCTTCGAGGTGTCCATTATGTCCCTGCTGCCCCCGGAGTCTGCGGAAGGGGGCGCTTTGACCTGAAAGGAGATCAATCCCCATGTCCAACATTTACACCAGCGTGGAACAGCTCATCGGCGGCACCCCTCTGCTGCGCCTGGACCGTCTGGCCGCCCGGGAGGGCTGGCGGGCCCAGGTGCTGGCCAAGCTGGAATCTCTGAATCCCGGCGGCTCGGCCAAGGACCGTCTGGCCCTGTCCGTCATTGACGACGCGGAGGCCCGGGGCGTGCTGAAGCCCGGCGGCACCATCATCGAGCCCACCTCGGGCAACACGGGCATCGGGCTGGCCATGGTGGCCGCGGCCCGGGGCTATCAGGTGATTCTCACCATGCCCGACTCCATGAGCACCGAGCGGCGGGCCATGCTGGCCGCCTATGGGGCCCAGCTGGTCCTCACCCCCGGCGCCCGTGGCATGCAGGGGGCGGTGGACAAGGCCAATGAGCTGGCCGCCTCCATCCCGGGCAGCTTCATCCCGGGCCAGTTTGAAAATCCCGCCGGCCCCGCCGCCCACTACCGGACCACCGGCCCGGAGATCTGGCGGGATACAGACGGGGCGGTGGACATTCTGGTGGCCACTGTTGGCACCGGCGCCACCCTGTCCGGCACCGGCCGGTATCTGAAGGAGCAGAACCCCCGTCTCCGGGTGGCGGCGGTGGAGCCGGACGCCTCCCCCCTGCTGTCGGGCGGACAGGCCGGCCCCCACGGCATCCAGGGCATCGGTCCCAACTTCATTCCCCAGGCCCTGGACCGCTCCGTCTACGATCAGGTCATCCGGGTCGCCGATCAGGACGCCTACGACATGGGCCGGGAGGCCGTGCGCCGGGAGGGGATTCTGGTGGGCATCTCCTCCGGCGCCGCCCTGTGGGCCGCCGGCCAGCTGGCCCGGCAGGAGGAAAACGCCGGAAAGGTCATTGTGGTCATCCTCCCCGACTCGGGGGATCGGTATTTCTCCTCCCCCATGTTCGCCTGAATCTTCTGTTTCAAACCTGCGGTCCGCAGCCATGCGGACCGCATCAGCTTGTCAAAAAAGCCCTCCTGCAAGGAGTTCTGTCGTCCACAGACGACGGAATAAAATATAATCCTGTCATTTCCGGGGACCTGTGCCTCGGAAATGACACCTTACACGCAAGGCGGGACGACTTTTCCGCAAGGAATCGAGTCCTGCCTTGCGTGCTTACTTTCTCGAAAAAGCGGCGAAGCCGCTTTTTCGACAGTCTCCCGCGGTCCGCAGCCATGCGGACCGCATATTTTTTTCTTCTCCGCTCACACTAGGGATACATCAAACAGAACAGGAGGTATCCCATGAACCGCACATTCCGTTCGGCGGCCCGGGCCGCCCTGGCCGCCGTTCTCCTCGTCTCCCTCACCCTGCCCGCCTCCGCCTTTTTCTGGAACCGGGACCCCGCCGTCCTGACGGTGGATGATTTCTCCAAAAACGGCCTGGTGGGCACGACCATCTCCTTTTCCTCCGAGGACTTTATTCCCCGGGACGGGAGTCTGGACGATCTGGCCGGCATCACCATCCACACCCTGCCCGACCCGGGCACCGGCCAGCTGTCCGTCGGCGACCTGGCGCTCTCCCCCGGCTGCGCTCTGGAGACCTCCGC
>CALWVX010000124.1 GCA_944385065.1 uncultured Oscillospiraceae bacterium
CGCCCCTGGTTCAACTTCATCCAGTGGCCCAAGAAGTACGAGAGCTGGTGGGGCATCTACTCCCTGCCCGCCGTCAACGAGAATAACCCGGACTATCGGAATTTCATTTTCGCCGGGCCGGACAGCGTGGTGCGCCGGTGGCTGCGCGCCGGGGCAGACGGCTGGCGGCTGGATGTGGCCGACGAGCTGCCCGACGACTTCGTCCAGGGCATCCACCGCGCCGCCCGGGAGGCCAAATCCGACGCGGTGGTCATCGGAGAGGTCTGGGAGGACGGCTCCAACAAGATCGCCTACGGCGTGCGGCGCAAGCATATTCTGGGCCGGCATTGCGACGGCCTGATGAACTATCCTCTGCGCAGCGCCATTTTGTCCTTCTTCACCGGCGGGGGAGGGGAGGCCTTCGTGGAGGGGATGGAGACCATCCGGGAGAACTATCCCAAATTCGCCTTCTACTCCGCCATGAACTCCCTGGGCACCCACGACACCCCCCGCATTCTCACCCTGCTGGGGGCCGGCGGGGAGTACCGGGACCAGTCCAAGGAGTGGCGCTCCACCTTCCGCCTGTCTCCCAAACAGCGCCGCCGGGGCAAGGACCTGCTGCGGGCGGCCAGCCTGCTTCTGTTCTGCTTCCCCGGCTCTCCCACCATTTACTATGGGGACGAGGCCGGAATGGAGGGGTTCGAGGACCCCTTCAACCGCCAGACCTACCCCTGGGGCCATGAGGACCGGGAGCTGCTGGACTGGTATCGGGCGCTGGGCCGGGTGCGGCGGGACTATCCCGCCCTGCGCCGGGGAGAGCTCCGCTTTGTCTACGGCAAGGGCCCCCTGCTGGCCTTTGTCCGCCGGTCGGGGCGGCAGCGGCTGCTGTGCGCCTTCAATGCGGGCGAGACGCCTCAGGCTCTGTATCTGGAGCTGGAGGGCCGGCCCGAGCCGGTGCTGGGCCGGGCCGCGGTCGAACTGGAGGACGGAGGCTTTTCCCTCACTCTGCCTCCCCGGTCCGGGGTGCTGATGGAGCTGAACCCCCTCTGAACCCCCTGCGCCCCAAGGGGCGCAACCGCAGATTGACAAACTGTAAGGGACGGATGATTGACTTCATCCGCCCCTTTTGCTATGCTGGAATCAGAAAAAAACCGGAAGGAGGAGGCGCCCATGACGCTGGGTCAGCGCATCCAGGAGCTGCGAAAGCAGCTCGACCTGTCCCAGGAGACCCTGGGAGAGAAGCTGGGGGTGTCCCGGCAGGCCGTGAGCCGCTGGGAAATGGACGGGGCGGTGCCCGAGGTGGACAAGCTCATCGCCATGAGCCGCCTGTTCGGCGTGGACCTGAACGACCTGCTCCAGGTGGACCAGCCCAGGCCGACGGGGGAGGGAGAGGCCCAAGGCCCCGCCCCGGAGGAGGCTCCCCTCCGATCCGCCCGCCGGCGGTGGCTGCTCCCCGCCCTGGCTCTTCTGGCCCTGATCCTGGGACTGACTGCTCTGACTTTCTCTTTCGGCCGAATGGCCGGAGCACTCAGCGACCGGCTGACGGTTCTGGAGGCCCGGGTGGCGGAGCTGGAGGCCCAGGCGGAGGCGCCGGACTCCGCCGCCCCACTGATCACCGACGCCTGGGTGAGCAGCCGGTGGTACGCGTATGCCCAGGGCATACAGGGCACCACCATCACCGTCTCCCTGACCCCCGGAGAGCTGCGGGAAGACCTGGAGCTCACCCTATCCTACGTGCGGGATTCCGACGGCTATTCCCGGGAGCATGAGTTCATCCGGGAGGCGGGCGGGACCTACCGGACCTCGTTCTTCAGCGCGGGCGGCGACTGCCCCTTCACCCTCACCGCCCTGATCTCCACCGGGGACCGGACCTACACCCAGCCCCTGTTTCGGGTCCTCTCTGTGGAGGCAGGTACGATCCTGTATGACGAGCTGTGGCGGGAGGGCCTGTGACAAAAAGCGGATGGCCGGTACGGCCATCCGCTTGAGACTGTCGAAAAAGTGACAAAGTCACTTTTTCGAGTTAGGCTGCACGAAATTTTCACCTCGATTTCTTGCGAAATTGTCGGCAAAAATTTCGCGAGAGGTGTCATTTCCGAGGCACATGTCCCCGGAAATGATAGGATTTCATTTTATTCCGTCGTCTGCAGACGACGGAACTCCTTGCAGGAGGGCTTTTGACAAGCTGAAGCGGATGGCCGGCACGGCCATCCGCTCTCCTTCTATCCGCTATTTTCTCAGCTTTTCCATCCGTCCCACCAGAGCCTGGGCCGCCAGACCGGTGAACAGACCGGCCAGCATGCCCGCCAGCACCAGATAGGGCAGATAGGCCAGCACCGCCCAGGTGCCCAGCATGGCCGCAGCGGCCAGCAGCTGGCCCAGATTATGAAACACGCCGGCCACCGGGCTGCTCAGCCACAGCTGTTTTTGGGTCAGAACCCGCCGCAGCAGACACAGCACGCACCAGCTGAGCAGGCCGCCCGCCGCGCTGTACCACAGGGTGGACATCTGTCCGGAGAACACCGCCCCCAGAAACACCCGGGCGCACAAAATCATCAGGGCGTCCCGGGGGCCCAGCACAAAGACGGCGTACACCGTAACAATATTGGCCAGCCCCAGCTTCACCCCCGGAATGGGGGCGGCGGGCAGCTGGGCCTCCACCATGAAGATGGTCAGGGCAATGGCGGTGAGCAGGGCCAGCCGGGTCAGCCGCCCCGCGCCCTCAGCCCGCCGCCGCGTCAAAGGCCTCGCCTCCCCCCACAATCTCGATCACCAGCTTGTGGGGCAGGCAGACGATGGGGGCGGTCCCGTCGGAAATCCACCCCTGATCCACGCACACCTGGTCAGGGCAGTCCGCCTGGCTCACCCGGATGCGGCCCCGCTCCACCAGAATGGTGTTGGACCCCAGCTCGTCTTCCAGCACAAAGGAATAGGCCCGCCCCACCTGATCCAGGGGGATCTCCTTCAAAACCACCCCGTCCCGGCTGATCCGGGCGACCGGGTCGGCGATCTCCTCCCGCTGCATGGCAATCACGGCCAGAGAAATTCCCGCCGCCGCCAGCAGCAGCATCAGCACGATCTTTCCATTTCGGCTCATGACAGCACGGTCACCCCCCGATCCCGGTACTCCTCCGTCAGAGAAAAGCTGTCCTCCAGCCCCGGCGTCAGGTAAAGCTCTCCCTCGTCCGTGACAAAGAGGACCTCAAACTCCAGCGACTGGTGATCCCGCCAGAACTGGACGCCCTCCTCCAGCCCCATGACAAACAGGGCGGTGGACAGCCCGTCGCACAGCAGCCCGGAGGAGGAGACCACCGTCACACCGGCCAGGCCGCTGCGGGCAGGGGCGGCGGTGGCCGGGTCCATGATATGCCAGTAGGTCTGGCCCCCTGATTCAAAGTACCGCTGATAGCCTCCTGAGGTGCCCAGAGCCCTGTCCCGCAGCTCCAGCACGCCCAGATAGCCCTCTCCCGCCGGGTCCTGGACGGCAATGCGCCAGGGGGTTCCCTCCGGCTTTTCCCCCACCGCCAGAATGGTGCTCTCCCCCAGGTTCAGCAGGGCGGAGTCGATTCCCTGTTCCGCCAGCTGTTCCGCCAGCAGGTCGCCGGCATAGCCCTTGGCCACCGCGCCCAAATCCGCTTCCATCCCCGCGGGCAGCACGGCGGTGCCGTCCGCCTCGTCCACTTCCAGGCGGGTATAGTCGATCTGCCCGACCAGCTGGTCCAGCTCCTCCGGGCCGGGCACCCGGTATTCTCCCGTGGGGAATCCCCAGGCCTCCACCGCCGGATAGGCGGTGATGTCCAGAGCCCCGCCGGTGACCCGGCACAGCTCCAGGGCCTGCTCCAGCAGCTCGGCCGTCTCGGGGGAGAGGGACACCGGCTGTCCCTGGGCGTGGTTCAGCGCGTAAATCTCGCTGTCCTCGTCGGTGGCGGACATCCGGTCCTCCAGGCCGTGGATGATCTCTCCCAGTTCGCCCAGAGTGTCCTGCAGCGCCTGCGGGTCCCCCTCTCCGTTGAGGGTGAAGGACATGACCGTATCCATGGCGAACAGAGAATTCTGAACGGTCGCCGCTCCGGACCCACAGCCCGTCAGCAGCAGCGCCAGGGCAAGGGCGGGCAGGGCCAGACGCCGCATCTCAGCGCACCTCCCGGTACATGGCGGCCGCGTCAGCCTTGCCCACATTGTCGGCCACCACCAGCACCTCTACCTTCACGACAGTCTCGCCGAACTTCAGCTCCAGCTGATCGCCCACCTTCACCTCATAGCTGGCCTTCACCGGCCGCCCATTGGCCATAACCCGGGCGTTGTCGCAGGCCTCGTTGGCCACCGTGCGCCGCTTGATCAGGCGGGAGACCTTCAGCCACTTGTCCAATCGCATGAAAAATCGCTCCTATTTTGGAAATGAAAGGGGACGCTGTGTCACAGCGTCCCCTGATTCGTCGGAAACTTACTTGGACACCGCGTCCTTCAGAGCCTTGCCCGCCTTGAACACCGGGGCCTTGGAGGCGGGGATGGGAATGGGCTGCTTGGTCTGAGGATTGCGGCCCATGCGCTCGGCGCGGGTCTTCACCTCGAAGGAACCAAAGCCCACCAGCTGGACCTTCTCGTCCTTGCAGAGAGCCTCCGTGATGGCCTCAACGGTGGCGGTAATGGCCGCCTCGGCATCCTTCTTGGACAACTCAGCCTTCTCGGCCACAGCAGCGATCAGTTCAGTCTTGTTCATGCTATTTTCCTCCTGTGCAGTTTTTGGCGGCCGTACCGAACAGCCGCCGCTCCTATATACTTAAAGCCCGAGGGTACTGGGCCTTTAAGTTCCTGTCTCTTCCCGCTTGGCCCGCCGCCACAGCTCCTCCAGCGCCGGCAGGTCCAGCTGGTCCAGGGGCTTGTCCGCCAGAGCCTCCACCCTGCGGAAGCGGCGGATGAACTTTTCGCAGGCGCCCTGGAGGGCGTGCTCGGGGTCCACGCCGGCAAAGCGCCCCACCTTGGCGGCGGCAAAGAGCAGGTCGCCCAGCTCCTCCTCCACATTGGTGCCCTCCGCCACCGCGCGCCGCAGCTCGGACAGCTCCTCCTCGGCCTTGTCCAGGGCAGGGGCGATGTCCGGCCAGTCGAACCCGGCCTTGGCAGCCTTGCCCTGCAGCTTCTCCGCCCGCATCAGGGCGGGCATGGCCCGGGCCACGCTGTCCATGGCGTCCGCCGTGGTGCGCTGCCCCTTTTCCCGGCGCTTCTGGGCGTCCCAGGCGGAC
>CALWVX010000125.1 GCA_944385065.1 uncultured Oscillospiraceae bacterium
AGGATGGGCACCCGGGCGGCGGGGATCTCCACCCCCAGGTCGCCCCGGGCCACCATGATGCCGTCGGCGGCGGTGAGAATCTCGTCGATGTTGTCCACGCCCTCCTGATTCTCGATCTTGGCGATGATGCGCACGTCGTCCCCGCCGAAGGAGCGGAGGACCTGACGCACCGCGTCCACGTCGGCCGCCCGGCGGACGAAGGAGGCGGCGATGAAGTCAAAGTCGTTCTCCACGGCGAACTGAATGTCGGAGATGTCCTTGTCCGTCAGGGCGGGCAGATGGATATGGACGCCGGGAATATTGATGGACTTGTTGTTGGACAGGGCGCCGCCGTTCTCCACGGTGCAGCGGATGTCCTGTCCCTCGATCCGGTCCACCCGCAGGGCCACCAGACCGTCGTCAATGAGAATTTCCTGCCCGGGCTGGAGCTCGGCGTGGAGCTGGGGATAGGTCACCGACACATGGTGCTGATCCCCCTCCTCCTCCCGGGTGGTAAGGGTGAAGGGGCTGCCGGCCTCCAGAAGCACGGACTTGCCCGCAAAGGTGCGGATGCGGATCTCCGGCCCCTTGGTGTCCAGAATGGTGGCCACCGGCCGGCCCATGGTGTCCCGGACCGATTTCAGCATGGTCAGCCGGGCCAGATGCTCTTCGTGGCTGCCGTGGGAAAAGTTGAACCGGGCCGCGTCCATGCCGGTGCGGATCAGGGTGCGGATGGTGTCCTCGTCATCCACCGCCGGGCCCAGAGTACAGATAATCTTGGTCTTTCTGGTCGAGAGCATATCAAAAACTCCTTTCATGGGAGAACTTCGGCTTGCTTGCTGTTCCAGCACTATCATACCGGAAACTCTGCCCGCTGGGAAGGGGATATTTTCATAAAAATCCGCCCTGTCTGTCGGAAAAATCCGGCAAAACAGGGGCGGACACAGAAAATTTATACAGAAATTTAACAGAGTGTTCATTCTGAGGGCCGGTCGTCCTCCGCCCCCAGGATCGTGTGGCAGTGCTCCAGGGCCAGCTGGAGCTGGCCGTAGGCCCGGTCGTCAATCAGCGTGCTGCTCCCCGCCTCATAGTCGGCCATGGCCTGATGGATGTCCACCAGATACTCCTGATCCCCCACGGCCGCGCCGGAGCGGTGGAGCATATAGTAGGGGGTGTAGCGCACGCCGGTGACCGAGGCGGCTCCGTCCGGCTGGCGGGTGAGCTCCAGATCCAGGATCACGGTGGTCTTGGTCTCCAGATCCAGCTGGCCGGAGATGAAATTCCCCAGGGAATAGGCCACAAAGCCCTGCCGCTGCTGTCCGTCCCACCCCTCCACGGTGATGGTCTCATAGGGCTCCAGCACATGGGGGTGGCCCCCCAGCACCAGATCGGCCCCCTGGGCCACCAGGAACTGGGCCAGGTTGGTCTGGTGCCCGTTGGGCTGGTCAAAGTACTCGTTGCCCCAGTGGATGATGACGGCGATCAGATCGGTGTCCAGCGCCCGGGCGGCCTCCAGATCGGCGGCGAGCAGGTCGTAGTCCGGGTCGGCCAAGGTGGTGTAGTAGTCCAGATTGAACAGGTTGACGGCGTACCGCTCGTCGTCGTCCAGCCGGAAGCCGTTCAGGCCGTAGGTGTAGTTGAGGAAGGCCACCGAGATGCCCCCCACGTCGGCCACATGGATTCCGTGGTTCTCGTCCCGCTCCTCCTGGGAGCGATAGGTGCCCACATGGGCCAGACCGGCCTCGTCCAGCACGTCCAGGGTGCGGTACAGGCCGTCCATCCCCTGATCCCGGCTGTGGTTGTTGGCGGTGGCCGCCAGATCAAAGCCCGCCTCCTTCAGGTCGTACGCCAGCTCGTCCGGCCCGTCAAAGAGGGGATACCCCAGATAGTCCGGCCCGCCCGCCAGCGGCGTCTCCAGGTTGAACACCGCATAGTCGGCGCAGGCCAGCTGCCCGGCCGCGTCCCGGAGCATGTGGCCGAAGTCGTACCGCCCCTCCTCCGCCACCCAGGCGTCGGCCACCGTGTTGGAGTGGGTCATCATGTCCCCGGCCACCATCAGATGGGCCACTGTGGGCTCCGGTTCCGGCTCCGGCTGGGGCTCCGGGGCCTCCTGGGACTGGGCCGGGGGCTCGGATTGCTCCGGCTGCGCCTCCTGCGCCGGCGCGCAGCCGGGGAGCAGCAGGGCCAAACTCAGCAGGATGGAAAACAGTCGTCTCACGCGGGTTCCTCCATTCTCTGGTACAAATCGGCGGACAGCTGGGAACACAGGGCGTACAGGCCATACTCGTCGGTCTGCCTGGGCGTGCCGGTGGTGAGGACCACCACGCCGTTTCCCGTGTCCGGGTTGAAGGTGAGCAGGGAGAACACCCCGTAGGCGCTGCCCGTGTGGTAATACAGCTGGGACTGGCCCAGGATATTCTCCTGTCGGCGCAGGATCAGGCACTGGTCAAACACCGTGCTCTCCCCGGGGTCCACCGAAAACTGGGGCGTCTCCACCTCCTCCACCATCTGGGGGGACAGGTACTGCTCCCCGTCGTATTCCCCCTCGTTGGCCAGTATACACACCAGCTTGGCCAGGTCCACCGCGCTGATGGTCAAGCCGCCGGGATACCAGGAGGCCCCGTCCCCGATCCGGTCCGGGGGCGTCTCGCCGGCCTGGGCGGATGCGGTGAAGCCGACGCTGCCGGGGTTATAGAGGGTTGCCAGCTCCGCCTCCTCCAGGTTCCCCCCGTGGAAGGAGGCCCGCAGCCCCATGGGCTGGCAGAAATGGGTCTGGAAGTACTCATCCAGCATCTGGCCGGAGGCCAGCTCCAGGGTGGTGCCCAGCACACAGACCCCGAAGTTGCTGTAGTACCAGTATCCCCCGTCTCCCGGCTCCATGGCGCGCCAGGTGGAGGCGCTGCTGAGCAGATTTGTCAGATGGGACAGTCCCCGGGTGATCTCCAGGTCCTTCAGCGAGGAGGAGTGGGACAGAAGGGTGCGCACCGTGGGCTGGGTCTGGCTGTAGGGGTTGGCAACGCTCTCTCCCCAGTAGGTGCTGAGCGGGGCGTCCAGGTCCAGAATCCCCTCCTGGGCCATGGCCATGGCGCACATGCCCACCGCCACCTTGCTCAGGGAGGCCACCCGCATCTTGGTATCGGCGGTCATCTCCCGCTCATTCTGAACGGCCCAGCCCCAGGCCCCCGACTGGCTGAGCTGGCCGCTCTCGATCGTCGCCACTGAGACGGCCGCCGCGGAGTAGTCCTCCATGACCCGGTCCAGTGCTTCCTCCACGTCCTCCCGGGTCAGCCGGGGCTGCGGCTCCGGCGGCGCAGGCGGTTCCACGGACTGACTGGAGATTGCCCCGGCGTTGACGGCGGGGCCCGTCATCTCCGGGACGACGGCCTCGGACGATTTCCCCGATTCCTCAGGAGCGGGGGCGGAGCAGCCGGGCAGCAGCAGAAGCAGGCCCAAAGCCAGGGCCAGCGCTCGGGCAGACAGGCGAACCATGGACAAAACTCCCCTCTCATGTTGTCAAACTGAGTCGAATCCATTATATCGAAAAGCGGAAAAAAAGTAAACCGTTCGCGCAAAAAAGCGCCAGAAGGGACCCGAAACACAGGGAAACGCCGGCGGACCAAGGTCCGCCGGCGTTCCGGAGAAGAGGGAGAAAAGAATGGAAATTCAATCTGAATTAGAAGACACCCTGAACCATCATGGCGTCGGCCACCCGCTGGAAGCCCACGATGTTGGCGCCGGCCACCAGATCATAGCCCAGGCCGTAGCGCTCGGCGGCGGCCACGGAGGAGTGGTAGATGTTCTTCATGATGTCATGCAGCTTGGCGTCCACTTCCTCGGCGGTCCAGTACACCCGCTCGGCGTTCTGGGCCATCTCCAGCTCGGACACGGACACGCCGCCGGCGTTGACCGCCTTGGAGGGGGCGACCACCATGTGCTTCTGCTCCTTCAGGAACTGCAGCGCATCGTTGGTGGTGGGCATGTTGGCCACCTCGATGTAGTACTTCACGCCGGAGTCGGCGATCTTCTTGGCCCACTCCAGATTGACGTCGTTCTGGGTGGCGGAGGGCATGTACACGTCCACGTCCTTGACGCCCCAGCACTTCTGGTTGGGCACGAACTCACAGCCGAACTTCTCGGCGTAGGGGGCGCAGTGGGCGGAGTCCTTGGCCCGCATCTCCACGATGAAGTCCAGCTTCTCGGGGGTGCACACGCCGTCGGGGTCGTGGATATAGCCGTCGGGGCCGGAGAAGTAGGTGACCTTGGCGCCCAGCTCGGTGGCCTTCTTCATGATGCCCCAGGCCACGTTGCCGAACCCGGCGATGGCCAGCTTCTTGCCCTTGATGTCCAGGCCGTCGTGCTTGAGCACCTCTTCCAGATAGTAGACCGCGCCGTAGCCGGTGGCCTCGCTGCGGCCCAGGGAGCCGCCGGAGGAGACGAACTTGCCGGACAGAGCGCCGAACTCAGCGGCACCCACCAGACGGCGGTACTGGCCGTACATGTAGGTGATCTCGCGGCTGCCGCAGCCCAGGTCGCCGGCGGGGCAGTCGATGTCCTGTCCGATGTGGCGATACAGCTCGCTGGTGAAGGCCTGGCAGAAGCGCATGACCTCGGCCTCGCTCTTGCCCCGGGGATCAAAGTCGGAGCCGCCCTTGCCGCCGCCGATGGGCAGGCCGGTCAGAGCGTCCTTGAAGGTCTGCTCAAAGCCCAGGAACTTGATGATGGACAGGTTGACGGAGGGGTCAAAGCGGATACCGCCCTTGTAGGGGCCCAGGGCGGCGTTATACTGAACACGATAGCCCTTGTTGACCTGCCAGTTGTGGTTGTCGTCCTCCCAGACCACCCGGAACTGGATGATCCGCTCGGGCTCCACCATCCGCTCCAGCAGGGAGACCTTCTCATACTCGGGGTGAGCATTGATGACGGGCTCCAGGGAGGTCAGGACCTCCTCCACGGTCTGCAGGAACTCAGGCTCGTTGGGATTCTTGGCACGGGTCTCGTTCAGGACTCTTTCGATGTACGGATTCATGACAGAATATCCTCCTCATGCCCACAGGCATTTTTTGACGGAAGTCTTTCATTTTCCGGTTCCGGCCGTCTGCCGGCGCTCCGGAATGACTCCGTTCTTTCGTTGGCGTGACTATCTTACCACAATAAAAGCCGGAGTAAAGCACTTATTTTGTGTAGGTTGCCACAAGGAATTCCATGT
This sequence comes from uncultured Oscillospiraceae bacterium, assembly GCA_944385065.1. Taxonomy (GTDB): domain Bacteria; phylum Bacillota; class Clostridia; order Oscillospirales; family Oscillospiraceae; genus Lawsonibacter. The sequence continues at coordinate 5,186 of CALWVX010000125.1, forward strand.
GGAGAATG
>CALWVX010000126.1 GCA_944385065.1 uncultured Oscillospiraceae bacterium
CCCCTCTGCTTACGGCGGAACTCCGGCCAAATTTGCATGTTTACATACATTTATTGGAAATTTTGCCCCACCATGCCCGTTTCCCCCTCCAGCCAGCAAAAAGAGAGGCCGTCGGCACAAGCCGACGGCCTGAGACTGTCGAAAAAGTGACAAAGCCACTTTTTCGAGTTAGGCTGCACGAAATTTTCACCTCGATTTCTTGCGAAATTGTCGGCAAAAATTTCGCGAGAAGTGTCATTTCCGAGGCACATGTCCCCGGAAATGACAGGATTTCATTTTATTCCGTCGTCTGCGGACGACGGAACTCCTTGCAGGAGGGCTTTTTTGACAAGCTGAGGCCGTCGGCACCAGCCGACGGCCTCTCACTTTCGTTCCGGGGAAAAGGGGGGAGGGGGCTCTCTTCGGTTACAGCTCCACTTCCACCGGCTCATCCAGGGCAACGGGGCCCCCGATATAGGCCTCCGTCACCGCGCCGCCCTTCCATCCTGTCAGGAACCCCCATTGCCCGGGAAATTCCGTCTGACAAACAGCCGCAGAGACTGCACAATCAGCTTCTGCTGCGGCTCCCCCTTCTCCGGGAAGATACAGCGGACCCGCAGCGCCTGCCCCTCTCGTTTCATGGCCGCTCCCTCCTTTCCGCTCCAGGTAATCTTATGCGGGAGCGGCCCCGGACTTGTCACCTCCCCGCGCAAAAAAACCGCGCCAGGATCCCGGCGCGGGCCTTGGGTGGTATGGAACGGTTCCGGGGTTATCTGCCTGTGACGTAGGATGTCTTTGTTCTGGTGTCGCGGCCTGCGTCGTTCTCCGCAAAAATGGTTACCACAACTTTATATTCTACGCCTGCCTCCCCATCGCAAGCAATATCATTGCGATGACGCGGAACGTTGGTCGAGCTCATTCCTTCATCGTCCTCATCTAGACTCTCTACCAACTGCCAGTCAGCACCTTCTTTTTCATATACCTCAATGCTCTCACATCCGATTTTATTCATAACATTGTTTCCAGTAACTGAAATGGATACCCAAATAATATCCGTTGTCGGGATTACATCTACATAATATGAGCTAATCTGATCACTGGCCCGGTCAGATACAGCAAACACTGTGCCTACCATTGAACACAGGCATGCAATTATCAACGTAAACGCAACCAGGTTTCTCTTTCTCACAGTATATCCCCCTTAATCACATGAATCACACGGTTTGAATTAATTCTGTTACATCCAAAGATTTATCATCCGTCCAAATCGAGTATTCTAAACTATCTGATAGCCATACTACTTTTGTAGTCCCATTATTGCTGAACACATAGTATGTAATTCCATTCAGTTCAAATGTTTCTACCTGCGTCTCATCTTTTTCGTGTAGGGCAACAGGTAGTCTATTGTAGTAGTGTATGGCTTGGAATCCAATAAACGTGTCCTCTTTTTCATATCCAAGTAATAAATCCGCCTCTCCATTGGCTGAACCAACATAAAAATCAGAATATATCAGTTCAAACCCATCCGGAATCTGCGGGAAATACAACGTCTGCCCCTCCGCCTCCAGAATGGTCCGCATCTCCTCCCATTCCTCCGGAGGCTGAACCGCAGAGGTCTCCTGACCGCCAATCTCTCCGAAGCTGAACACATCCTCCGTCCATCGGGCCATGGCTCCAAACAGGTCCCAGCCGGCCGCCTGAACCATCATCATTCCCCCCAGGAGACAGACGGTTATCAGCGCGGCTGTCAGACTCCATCTGAGGACTTTGCGCAGCCGCAGCCGCCTGCCCTTCTTCCGGTCCTCGCCGGGGGAATCCGTGCGAAATGTCTTTACGGTCCGGGCCAGGTCGTCATAGGCCTGCTCCGCACCGGGATGGGGCGGAACCGGCGCCTTCTGTTCCAGCGCGTCCAAATATCTCTGAATCACCTCCTCATCATAGGTCTCCTCCGTCATGTCGTCCAGCGCCCGCTCCAGGGCGTCGGCCAGCTGGGAGGGCGACATGGCGTCCAGGTCTTCCGGGGAAAGGTTTTGAGGATTCTCGGGCTTGTCGACGGATTGGATGGGATCATGCTCGGGAGATTTCATCCTTCTCCCCCCTTTCTGCGCTCCCTACTTTCTTATGTCCGGAGCACGGCGTTCTGTTGCAGGCCGCGAAAAATTTTCCTGCGGGTTTCAGCTCTCCTCCATGTACGTCCTGCACCGCGCCACCGCTCTCGACACGCGGCTTCTGCTCCCGGACTCGGAGATCCCCAGGCGGTCGGCGATCTCCCGATAGTTCAGGCCCTCCTGAAACCGCCAGAGAAGGACGGTGCGGTCATCCTCCGACAGCTGTCTGGGCAGGAGCAGTTCCAGCGACAGCTCCGGTTCCCCGCCCGACAGGGAGGAAAACAGCTCCAGCGGGAGCTGCGGGTGGCGCGCGGTCTTTCTCCGCTCGTTCAGCGCCAGATTCCGCACGGTAATCATCAGCCAGCCCTCCGGCTTGGGATGGGAGAGGAGCGTCTGCTGCTGCATCAGGGCCAGCAGAAAGACGTCCTGGACCAGATCCCGGGCCGTCTCCATGCCGCCGGTCAGGCGGTATGCGACTTGAATCATTCTCTCGTAATGCGCCTCATACAACTGCTGCAAAAATGAATTGAACAATTCTGCCACGGCCCCGCACCCCTCTCCCGGCTCAACTCAGTTCATAATCCTTCAGCGCCCGGCACAGCTCAATCGCCAGGCCGAGCTTCTTCTCGTCCATTCTCTCCGTCAGATCCAGCAGCTTCTGACGGTCCGCCGTGTCCTTCGCCCGCGCCAGGGTGCTGCCCAGCAGCGTATTGCAGTCCACCTCCAGCGCGTTGGAAATCGCGACCAGGGTCCCCAGGCTCAGCTTGGTATGCGCGTTTTCGATGTGGCTGATATGCTGGTCGGAAACATGGATCAATTCGGCCAGATCCTTCTGTTTCATGCCCCGGCTCTGCCGACAGCGGCGGATATTCTGTCCGATTTCGCGATAATCAAGTTCCATTATATCATATTCTCCAAAACCGTAAAGTCTATGGGCGAGATTAGCCTTTTTAGATATAGTATCTCGATTGTTTCCGTTTGATAATGGATTATATGGGCAGAACCGCCTTTATGAATATACTTTTGGACAACTCCCATTTCACCGGCCGTTTTTTCCGGCAAATGAAAATTCATGCCGGGAGGCATGGATTTTTATTTGCCTCTTTGGGGACCCGCCGCCGCCCCCCCGCCGGGCGGTCTCCGCAGTCCTGGGCGGCTGTCCGTCCGCCCGGGCGGAACAGGAGGCGGAAGTGGGAAACGGCGGGCTTTTTGAATAAAAATTGGGCCGGGCTGCAACAAAACACACCGGCTGAGACATATAACGATATGTACCGCGACGAACTGCCGCCAACGACGCCCCCCTGTTCCGCGCTCTTCCGTGCCCTTCGCGGCGCACCGTCGGCCCAACGGCAGAGCGCGCCGGATTCGTGCCGTTTTCAGGAGAAACAGGGAGGAGCATGCAAATGAGGCGTGACCCAATGCAGGAGTCTGGATGTCTAATTGCGCGGGGGCGGTGCAGGAGCGGACATGCCCGTATGACAAGCTGTTAGAGAGCGACGAATTTTGCCGTAATCGCTGCAGGGGAGAACTTTATGGCGAAATCGGTTAATCGCTATCTATCCGAACTTCTGGACGCATACCAGGAACTCACCCACAGGACCTGCACTGAGATGGCACTGGACTTCGACATCACCCTCTCCAATCTCTATCTGTACCGAACCGAACAGGGGAATCCCCGGGCGTCGACCATTGACAAGATTGTCAACGGGGTGGAGCTGAACTGTCCGGACGCGTTTCACTCGGTCAGCCGGTGGTAGCGGCCGGCGGCCCCGCTCCGCCCCTTCCGTTTACAATACCGGCGGCGGGACATATCTCCCCTTGATCAGGGGAGTCGGCCTAAAGGGGAAGGCTTCGCCGGGGACCACAATAACTCCTAATTCCTATCTCATATCTCCACTCTTTCCACCCCCTACCCCTCATGGGTAAACGGCTTTTGTGGGACGTTACCATATATTTATTGGAAATTTTGCGGGACTGCGCCCAAATTTGACAGCAAAAACAAGGCCGCCGGGAATCCGGCGGCCTTGTTCCGTATATAGATCTTTTTAAATCGCCTGGGCCATCTCCACTGCCTCCCGAAGCTGAACCTCCTTGTTCCGGCTCTGTCCCTTCACATTCATCACCAGCATCTGGAGGCGGTTCTCCAGGTTGGCGAAGCTCACGTCGGGGTCGTAGTCCAGGGGAAGGATCTGGGCGTCGGGATACAGCTCTTTCAGCTTTTTGGCCACGCCGCGGCCCACCACATGGTTGGGCAGGCAGCCGAAGGGCTGCAGAATGACGAAGGCCCGGCAGCCGTGGGCGGCGTGGTGGAGAATCTCTCCGGGGATGAGCACGCCCTCGCCGGCGTCGAAGGTATGGTGGATAATGGGGTCGCTGGCCTTCACCAGCTCGGGCAGACGCACCGCCCGCTGATAGAGGGGGTGCTCCTGGGCGACTTGGTCGGTGACGGTGTGGGCCGCGTCGAAAATGGCATCGGCTGCGGCGTACCAAGCCTTCTCCCCAAAGGGCTTATGGACGTGGTACTCCTTGATCTGGGTGTCCTTGTTGAAATAGAGCTTCTGGATCACGTCGGTCATGCGGGCCTCGATGATCTCAAAGCCGTTGCGCTCCAGATAGTCCTCGATGTCATGGTTGGCGCCCGGATGGAAGTTGAGCAGATATTCCCCCACAATGAGCACCGTGGGCCGGGGATGGGACCGGTCATACTCCACCGACTTCATCACCTGAATCGCCTTCCGGAAGCCCTGTTCAGCCCCCCGGACGCCGGACCGGGCCAGCCCGTCAATGAGCAGGTCCATGGCCTGATCAAAGGCTCGGTTGGCGCTGCCGGGGACGATCTCATAGGGCCGGATCTTTCTTAAAAGCTCCTCCAGCACGTCGATCATGGGCAGGGCAAAGGCCACCCGCACGGCGGCGGGCAGGCTCATGCGATAGCCCGGATGCTGATTGTGGCTGTCCTTGTCGTCGTTGGTGAGAATGGGCACCTGGGCAAAGCCCGCGTCGTCCAGCGCCTTGCGCAGCAGGGCGCCGTAGTGGGTCAGGCGGCAGTCGCCCACGTATTTGGCCATGGCCACCGCCAC
>CALWVX010000127.1 GCA_944385065.1 uncultured Oscillospiraceae bacterium
CCTCCCCTGGAAACCGGAACAGTTCTGGTTTGGAAAAAGGACCAGGCATTTTCCCCGGCAAGCGAACAATTTCTGCACTTTTTAAAACATACTGATGCCAATGCATCACCCCCCATGCTCTGACCGGGATATGGCACACCGGAAGCAGTTCCTTCTCTGGAAACCATCAAGCCCGAAATGTCTTTTATCCTGTTTGAAGCCAGGGCTATCCGGCGCAGCTGCGGCGCGGCGTACAGTCTTTTCCTGTACGCCGCGCCGCAGTCAGTTTTTAATATTTCAAAAACATTTCGTCAGCATTTCCCCAACAGGGCGGCTGTATTCTCTCCTTCGCAGACAGCCAAACCGGCAAATTTATTTTGGAGGGAATCAACCATGAAAAAGAAAGGCTTCGTCACTCTGATTCTGAGCACGGTGGGAGGCATCCTGTTCGCGCTGGGCATGTGCATGGCGCTTCTGCCCCAGTGGAACGCCATGCAGCAGGGAATTGTCATCGGCGTGGTGGGAGCGGCCGTGCTTCTGGGCATGGTACTGGTACGCCGCAAGATGGACGGAAAGCCCGCCATCGTCTTCAACGCCAAAGCCATCGGCACCACCTTGCTGGGCATTGTCGGCGCCATTGTGCTGGGAATCGGCATGTGCATGACCATGATCTGGAACATGATGGTCCCCGGCATCGCCGTGGGGATTGTGGGAATCGTCCTGCTCCTGTGCCTGATCCCCGTGGTCAAGGGTTTGAAATAAAGGGGGCGCCAGCATGAAAAAAGCTCTCGTCCCGGCGGCTGCCGCCGCTGCCGTTCTGGCGGCGGCCGTGGCCGCATGGCTCCGGCTCCAGTCCAACCGCAGCAGATCATTTTATTAAGGAGGCACTTCAAATGGCAAAGTCGAAATTGATCCAGGCAAATCAAAAAATCGCCGACCGAGTTGTGTCCGGCTACCAGAAAATGGAACACGGTGTTGTCAGCAGCTATCAGAAAATTGAGGACAGCGTCGTCGGCGGCTTCACCAAAATAACCGACCAGTTTGTGGAACAGTTTCTGACCCGCGAGGGAGAATCGGTGCAGGAGGCCAAAGAGCGGCTGGCCGCCGAACAGGCCGCGCGGAGCTCATCCGCTTCGCATCCAGGCCAGCACATCCCCGCCGCCGATCGCCCCGGCCGGCCGAGCGGCGGCCGGAAGCCTGACTGAGTCCGCAATCCGGCCCGGCATCCCATCCGAATCGCCCAGGGACCGTCCCGCCATCAGGAAAAAATTCGCGGAGTCTTCGAATCTCAACAATTCTTTAACAATTCCGTGGTATGGTGTAAAATACGACCTATGATAAAATGGATGAAGGCAGGGGATCAGGGTGTTCAAGATCCTGGTGGTGGAAGATGACCGAGAGCTCAACCGCACGGTGTGCACATATCTGGACCAGAATGGTTACGAGGCGGTGGGCTGCCTGAACGCAAACGAGGCCTACGACGCTCTGTACGACAATCTGTTCGATCTGATCGTCTCCGATATTATGATGCCCGGCACAGACGGGTTTGCCTTTGTGGAGACGGTGCGGGACCAGAACCAGGACATCCCCATTCTGTTCATGACGGCGAGAGATGACTTTGCCGCCAAGCAGAAGGGATTTCGCCTGGGGGTCGACGACTATATGGTCAAACCGGTGGATCTGGACGAGCTGCTGCTCCGCATCGGTGCGCTGCTGCGCCGGGCCAAAATTGCCAGCAGCCGAAAGCTGGAGCTGGGAACGCTGACCCTGGATGCGGACGAACGCACCGCCTATTGGGAGGGGAAAGAGGTCCCGCTGACGGTCCGGGAATTCAATCTGCTGTACAAGCTGCTCTCCTATCCGAAGAGGACATTTACCCGGTCTCAGCTGATGGAGGAGTTCTGGGATGCGGACTCCTCCTCCAGCCTGCGCACCGTGGACGTGTACATGGCCAAGCTGCGGGAAAAATTTTCCGGCTGTCAGGAGTTCTCCATTGTCACCGTTCACGGCCTGGGCTATAAGGCGGTGCTCTCATGACCGGACAGGAGCGCAGCATACGGATCCGCCGGATTTTGTTTTCTCTCCGGCGGTTTTTCATCTTTTTCCTGATGATGTGTTTTGTCGTCACCTGCTGCATGCTCCTGTTTCTGGGGCAGATGCAGCGGGATATAGGGCTGGCGGAGGACCTGCCCCGGACCGTGATCGAGCAGGCGGCAAAATATACCTTTTTCAACATTCTGTTTCTCAGCCTACTGTGCACCATCGTGGATGCGATCTGGCGCAGGTTCACGGTGGGGCGGCCGGTCCGGCGGATTGTCCGGGCGGCTGAGAATATCATGCAGGGCGACTTTTCCGTTCGGATTCCGCCCATTCATGGCGGGGACCACCTGGACGGATTCGATATTGTGATCGACTCCTTTAACCGGATGGCGCAGGAGCTGTCCGGAATCGAGACGCTCCGCACCGATTTTATTTCCAACGTGTCCCACGAGCTGAAAACACCGCTGGCCGTCATTCAGAACTACGGGACCCTGCTGCAGCAGACCGGCCTGCCGGACGAAAAGCGGCTGGAATATGCCAAGCAGCTGACCGAGGCCGCCCGCAGGCTGGCCAGCCTGATCACCAATATTTTGAAATTGAACAAGCTGGAAAACCAGCAGATTTTTCCTGCCCGGCAGACCTACGATCTGGGAGAGCAGCTCTGCGAGTGTCTATTGGGGTTCGAGCACGCCTGGGAGGAGAAAAACCTGGATATTGATACCCAGCTTGCCGAGGAAGTCTATGTGAATACCGACGCGGAACTGTTGTCCCTGGTGTGGAACAATCTGTTTTCCAATGCGGTCAAATTCACCGATGCGGGGGGCAGTATCTCCCTGTCCCTGAAAGCAGAGGGAGACACCGCTGTGGTGCAGGTAACAGACACTGGCTGCGGCATCAGTCCGGAGGTGGGCAGGCACATCTTTGAAAAATTCTACCAGGGGGACCCCTCTCACGCCGCACAGGGCAACGGCCTTGGCCTGGCTCTGGTCAAGCGGGTGGTGGATATCATCGGCGGGGATATTTCCGTGGAGAGTTCGCTGGGAAAGGGCTCCACATTCACAGTGCGGCTGAGGAGGGTCGTCCATGAAACGGTGCAGACGCCTTCTGAATAAGCTGCTGTTTCCGGGGATTCCCATCGTTCTTCTGGGCATCCCGCTCTCTGCGGCGCTGTTGATCTATGCCTTTGGATATGCCCGGGCGGACGATCCCCTTGTCTATCTCTCTTACGTTCTTTCCTTTTACACACTGGTCATTGTGTGCGCCCGGATTCCAAGGCTGGCCAGAGGAGTTTCCGCCCTGCTGCATCGAAACCGGTCTCTGCACCGATACCTGACAGACCTCCCGTTCCGGATTCGTCTGTCCCTCTATCTGTCTCTCGGTATCAACCTGCTCTATGCAGGGATGAAGCTTTTCCTCGGCTTTTATTACCGCTCCGCGTGGTTTGGAACATTCGGCGTCTATTACGCGCTGCTGACCTTGATGCGCCTGCTGCTTCTGCGGCACCTCCGCCGGAACTCGTTCGGCGAGGCACTCCGCTCCGAGTGGCGTCAATACCGTCTGTGCGGAGCGTTTCTGATCCCCATGACCATCTCTCTGTCCGGCATGGTGATTCTCGTGCTCACACGAAACGAGGGATTTCAATACCCGGGCTATCTCATCTATGTGGTGGCTCTGTACACGTTTTACGCCGCCATCACAGCGGTTGTCCAACTCATCCGGTATCGGAAGTACCAAAGCCCTGTCATGATGGCAGCCAAGGTGATCAGTCTGGCGTCGGCGCTGGTCTCCATGCTCTCTCTGGAAACCGCTATGCTGTCGCAGTTCGGAACCAGCGAGGATGGCGCGTTTCGGTACACCATGATTGCCGCCACCGGGGTCGGCGTCTGTATGATCGTATCGGGAGCAGCCGTGTTCATGATCGTCCACGGCAGTCGGCAGTTAAGCAAATTACGGGCAGATCGCTGAGCTTACCTTTTGCGGGAGGTTATCTTTATGGATAAAAAGCAGGAAACCTTTACCTATCACTATTCCGCCAAGCAGCAGGAGGAGCTCCGGCAGATCAGGCAGAAATATCTGCCCGGAGAAGAAGCCCCCCTGGAACAGATCAGGCGCCTGGACAAGAGCGCCGCAAGGCCCGGCACAATCGCCGCGCTGGTCGTCGGCATTCTCAGCACGCTGCTCCTGGGCATCGGAATGTGCTGCACGATGGTCTTCCCGGATGATCTCTTTGTCCCCGGCATTCTCATTGGAAGCGTGGGGATTGCCGGAATCATCGCGGCCTATCCCCTCTACAGCCGCATCACAAAGAGGCAGCGACGGAAACTGGCCCCCGAAATTATCAAATTGACCGATCCGTTTGTCCAGGAATGAGCTCCGCCGACTTCAGGCCGCGTTGGGCCGGAAGTGCCGGGGGCCGTCTGGACAGACGGCCCCCGGCACTTTTCGTCCTTCAGTACACGGCATTTCCGCTCTTCTCCTGGAGAAAAGTCAAATTTGAAGCAGAAAACAGCCCTCCGGGAGCAGAGCTTCCGAAGGGCTGTTTTTCCTGTCTGTGGCTGCAACTGTAGCCATACGGGAAAGGCATGGCCACTCGATTTGGAAAGGCAAGCAAAAGTTGTGAAAAACCGCCGTTTTCTCTCAAAAACAGCGGTTTTTTGGTGGACGATACAGGACTTGAACCTGTGACCTCCCGCACGTCAAGCGGATGCTCTACCAGCTGAGCTAATCGTCCGAACAGCGAAAGTTATTATAGGAGATTCCAGCGAGTTTGTCAAGAGGCCGCTGATAAATTTCTGAATTTCTTTTTTCCGGGAAAGCTCCAGGTATGAATTGTGCGCATTTCTCGTTCCCTTTGTCCTCCCCGTATGCTATAATGGGACAGACCTCATATCTTAGTTTACCCTGTAAGACGGCACCGCCGTCTGAACTTCTATCTTTGAAGGAGGAGTGCCTCATGTTAAAACTTGATCTGTCCAAGCTGAATTCCTTCCTCCCTTCCGACTATCTTGCCGGCCGCGAGGAAGACCTGTCCCGCGCCGCCTCCATGCTGGCCGAGCACAACGGCCCCGGCGGCGACTTCACCGGCTGGGTGACCCTGCCCCGGGACTATGACAAGGAGGAGTTCGC
>CALWVX010000128.1 GCA_944385065.1 uncultured Oscillospiraceae bacterium
TGCACCGTGTTCATGAACTCCAGCGTGAAGCAGGCCCAGAAGGACGGGGCCAGCGTGGAGGACATCTCCGCCGGCCTGTCCATCTCCATCGTCAAGAACGCCATTTACAAGGTCATCCGGGCGGCCTCCGCCGACGACCTGGGGCAGCACATCGTGGTCCAGGGGGGCACCTTCCTCAACGACGCGGTGCTCCGGGCCTTCGAGCAGGAGCTGGGCCGGGAGGTCACCCGGCCGGTGATCTCCGGCATCATGGGGGCCTTCGGGGCCGCCCTGTCGGCCCGGGATCTGCATCTGGAGCACAGCTCGCTGCTGTCTCCCCAGGCGCTGGAGAAGTTCACCCACACCGCCAAGCCCGCCACCTGCGGGCTGTGCACCAACCACTGCGCCCTGACCATCAACACCTTCGACGGCGGGCGGCGCTTCGTCTCGGGCAACCGCTGTTCCCGCCCCCTGGGGGAGGAGCCCAGCCACCTGCCCGATCTGATGCGCTACAAATATCAGAAGCTGCGCGCCCTCCAGGGCAAGGGCAGGGGCAGCGGCATCCGGGGCAGAATCGGCATCCCCTTCGGGCTGAACATGTATGAGAACCTGCCCTTCTGGTTTGAGCTGTTCACCCGCCTGAATTTCGAGGTGGTCCTCTCCCCCGAGTCCTCCCGGAAGCTGTACATCAAGGGCCAGCGCACCATCCCCTCGGACACGGTGTGTTATCCCGCCAAGCTCCTCCACGGCCATGTGGAGGCCCTGGTGGAACAGGGGGTGGACGCCATCTTCTATCCCTGCATGCCCTACAACTTCAACGAGGGGGTCAGCGACAACAACTATAACTGCCCCGTGGTGGCCTACTACCCCGAGCTGCTCGCCGCCAACGTGCCCGAGCTGAAACAGACCCGGTATCTGGACCCCTACTTCGGCCTGCACCGCCCCAAGGACTTTGAAAAGCACGCCGCCAAGTGGTTCGCCGACGAGTTCCAGGTCCCCAGGAAGGAGACCGTGGCCGCCGTCCAGGCCGCCTATGCGGCCTACGACGCCTACAAGGAGGACCTGCGGGAGATGGGCCGGCGGTACATCGAACAGGCCCGCCGGGAGGGCCGTCCCATTCTGGTGGTGTGCGGCCGCCCCTACCACATGGACCCGGAGATCAACCACGGCATCAACGACCTGATCACCTCTTACGGCTTTGTCCTCCTCACCGAGGACGCGGTGGCCTATCTGGAGGACAAGGCGCCCCGCCATGTGCTCAACCAGTGGACCTATCACGCCCGGATGTACAATGCCGCCCGGTATGTGTGCACCCAGCCGGACATGGAGGTCATTCAGCTGGTGAGCTTCGGCTGCGGCATCGACGCCATCACCGGGGACGAGATGCGCTCCATTCTGGAAAACGGCGGCAAGCTGTACACCCAGCTGAAGATCGACGACATCAGCAATCTGGGCGCCGTCAAGATCCGGATCCGCTCTCTGATGGCGGCCATTGAGGCACGGAAACAGAGCGAAGAGTAGAGAGTGAAGAGTGAAGATAAGGAATTTGCCGCAGGCGAATAGATTTCAAATCGTCCGGCTGCGCCGGACATCATATCTCCACTTTCAACTCTTCACTCTTAACTCTATGAAAAAGGAGTATTTATGGCTAAGTTAGTATATGACGAGACCGGCCGCCTGCTGTTTACCAAGGAGATGAAGGAGGAGTACACCCTCCTCATGCCCCAGATGCTGCCGGTTCACTTCGGCATGATGAAAAAGCTGCTGGAGTGCGAGGGCTTCAAGGTGGATATGCTCACCACCAACCACCGGGGAATCGTGGATGAGGGGCTCAAATATGTCCACAACGACACCTGCTACCCCGCCCTGCTGGTCATCGGACAGCTGATCGACGCGGTGAAGCACGGGGGCTACGACCCCCACAAGGTGGGTCTGCTCATCACCCAGACCGGCGGCGGCTGCCGGGCCTCCAACTACATCCATCTGCTGCGCAAGGCCCTGGAGAAGGCGGACATGGCCTATATCCCCGTGGTGTCCGTCAACCTGTCCGGCCTGGAGAAAAATCCGGGGTTCAAGCTCACCCTCCCCTTCATCCGCAAGGCGGTCTACGCCATGATGTACGGGGACATCATCGTCAACGTGGCCAATCAGGTGCGCCCCTATGAGGTGGAGTCCGGGGCCTCCGACGCCATGATCGACCACTGGTCCCAGAAGCTGGTGGACGGCTTCCAGGCGGGCAAGGGGATGAGCCGCAAACAGATGCGGGCCAACTTCGACGCCATCTGCGCCGACTTTGCCGCCATCCCGGTCCAAGGCGAGCCCAAAATCCGGGTTGGGGTCGTGGGGGAGATTTACGTCAAGTTCGCCCCTCTGGGCAACAACAACCTGGAAAAGTTCCTCCTCAGCGAGGGGGTGGAGCCGGTGGTCCCCGGCCTGACCGACTTCATCATTTTCAAAATCTACAATCGGGTGGCCGATGTGGACCTGTACGGCGGCAAGTGGATCAAGAAAGCGGCCTGCAAGATCTTCATGGGCTATATTGAGGACTGCCAGAAGGACATGATCGCCGCCCTGGAGAAATCGGGCCGCTTCCGGGCTCCCGGCACCTTCCAGGATCTGCACCGCCTGGTTCGGGGCTACCTGGGGGACGGCAACAAGATGGGCGAGGGCTGGCTGCTCACCGCCGAAATGCTGGAGCTGATCCACTCGGGCACCAACAACATCGTGTGCACCCAGCCCTTCGGCTGTCTGCCCAACCACATTGTGGGCAAGGGCATGATCCGAAAGCTGAAGGATGACTATCCCGATTCCAATATCGTGGCCATCGACTACGACGCCAGCGCCACCAAAATCAACCAGGAGAACCGCATCAAGCTTATGCTGGCCAACGCCCGGGGACTGACCCACCAGGACAGTCAGGAGGGGGAGCTCCAGCCGGAGTCCCAGGCCTCCGAGCGTGAGCTGGCCCACGCCAACGCCTGACCAGGAGCGCCCGGACCTCGGGCGCTCCTTTTCTTGATCACATCCGTTAAGGAGGAACCGCCGTGCACATACCATCCTGCGAAACCGGACAGCTCCAGCTGCTCCCCTTCTCCCTCGCTCTGGAGGAGTCTCTCCGCCCCAGCCCGGACTATGACATTACAAGATGGCTTTATGTCCCGAATTTCTACTCTGAGTATCGTTATATTCTAGGGACCCGGGGGGAAAAGCCCCTGATCTGCATCGGGATCAACCCCTCCACCGCCGCACCGGACCGTCTGGACAACACACTGAAGTCGGTGGAGCGCGTGGCCCTCCACAACGGCTTTGACAGCTTTATCATGTTCAATGTCTATGCCCAGCGGGCCACCAATCCGGACGACATGGAGCTGACCTATAATCCCGCGCTCCACCGGGAGAACATGCAGGCCTTTGACTATGCCCTCTCTCTGGATCGCTCCGGCGCCCCCGCTGTATGGGCCGCCTGGGGCACCATCATAGAAAAGCGGTCCTATCTGCCCGACTGCGTCCGGGATATGATCCGCATCGGCTCTGCACGAAACGCCAGCTGGTACTCGGCCGGGAAGCGCTCCAAAAAGGGGCATCCCCATCACCCCCTGTACCTGAGCCGAAACAGCCCGCTGGAGCCCTTTGACGTGGAGGAGTATCTGGACCACCTGGAGTAACGAAACAGCGCGGAGAGAACACTTCTCTCCGCGCTGTCTTATTCCTGCTTCAGCGCCCGCTTCAGCTCCTGACGCAGCTTCAGGACCCGTGCCACATGGTAGTTGACCACCACGTCCTCCGTCCGCTCCTCCCCCTCCGGGGGCGTCTGGCTCACCTTGGCCCCCAGGGCCTGGAGCGCCTGACGATTCTCCTGATTCAGCCGGCCCTGCCGCTCCATATTCCGCAGCGTCTCCAGCTCCACCAGCAGGTCCTGGGCAATGTCCGCGCAGTCCGTCAGCTGCCGCAGCCGACGCTTCTGTCTCCCCCGGCGGAGCAGGCGCTGCTCCCCATACAGGGCCAGCTGTCCCTCCAGGGCGTCAAGCTTCTTCTCCAGCGCCTCCGCCTCCGGCAGATGGTCGTCTCCGTCGAACATGTCCTCCAGGAAGGCCACCAGGTCCCGGTCCAAGCCCTCCACCGTCCGTCGGATGGCGCGGCTGTTGTCATAGGGGAAAATCAAGGTATTGACCAGCATGCCGATTCCCAGGCCGATCGCCGTATCCCAGATGCGGCCCAGAGAATAGGTGATCGGGTCCACTCCCGGCGTCAGACACAGGTTGGCCAGAATCAGGCAGGGCAGCACCGGCACCAGCTTCAGGCGCAGTTGCTGATAGCCGGCCAGGATCAGAACCACCCCAATGCCCACCGCCACCATGGGCGGGATCGGCAGAGCCAGCAGCAGCAGAGCCAGCAGGACTCCCACTACAACGCCGCAGATCTGCGTCAGGCAGGCCAGCATCGAGGCGGTAAAGGTGGGGCCGACAGCCGACATGGCGCCAATGGTGGCAAAAACCACCTTCGCCGGGCTGGCCCCGTACTGCTGCACCACCAGCAGAGACAGGGTAACCGCCAAAGCAGTCTTGACCGTCCGCAGACCTACCGGAGGCCTGCCCCGCCAAAAGGCTCCCAACATCAAAATTCCTCCTCGAGTAGAAAAAAGGACAGGCGCTGTACACGTCTGTCCTTTTTGTGTAGGCGCTACCTATCTTCCCGGTCCGTCTCCAGACAAGTATTTTCGGCAGAAGCGAGCTTAACTTCCGTGTTCGGAATGGGAACGGGTGGACCCTCGCTCTAATCAGCACCTACTATTTTAATCGCCGAAGCGACTAAAACCACTATGAAATTATTGGTGACCCGTACGGGAATCGAACCCATGTTTGCGGCGTGAGAGGCCGCCGTCTTAACCGCTTGACCAACGGGCCACGTCGTCTACTTCTGGAGCCTCCCCCTGGGACGCACCCGCGTCCCAAAGGGACACTCGCCTGGTGCGCCTTCACGGATTCGAACCGGGGACCCACTGATTAAGAGTCAGTTGCTCTACCAGCTGAGCTAAAGGCGCGTCGTCTTGGATTGCCTTCTCATATGCACCCTGAAAACCGAACAGTAAAGCTCACATTCCTT
>CALWVX010000129.1 GCA_944385065.1 uncultured Oscillospiraceae bacterium
CCCGGCTGCTTCAACCCGGAGGCCTGGGACTTCTCCTTCGGCTCCCCCTTCGGGGAGGAGCAGGTCCGGGAGATTCTGTCCCTGCTGGACAAGCCCTATATCCGGGGGCTGTCCCTGCTGGGGGGCGAGCCCTTCGAGCCGGCCAACCAGCCCGCGGTGCTGGAGCTGGTGCGCCGGGTGCGGGAGGCCCTGCCCGGCAAGGACGTGTGGTGCTACACCGGCTATCTCTTTGAGGAGCTGGCCGCCGGCCGGGTGGGCGAACACAGCCGGGACCTGCTGGAGGGGCTGGACATTCTGGTGGACGGCCCCTTTGTGGAGGCCCGGAAAAATCTGTCCCTCCGGTTCCGGGGGTCGGACAACCAGCGGATTCTGGACGTGCCCGCCTCGCTGGCGGCGGGGGAGCCCCGCCCCTGGCGGGAGACGGAATAAAACAGACGGGGCGGGCGCACAGCGCCCGCCCCTGCGGTTTATCGGACCGTCAGCTCCGGCGCGGCCAGCAGCTCGTCCAGCTGCCCGCGCAGGCGGTCCTGGAGCTCGGACAGGAGCACCCAGGCCCCGTGGAGCCCCAGCGCGCAGTTGTCCCCCATGCACTGGGCTGCCGCCGCCTCGGCCCACACGATGTCCACCCCCTGCTCCATCTGGAACAGGGTCTCGTCCAGCTCCAGCAGGCGGCTGTACAGATTCATACCGATACCTCCTTGATTTTCCCCCGGCGGTATGGCATAATGGATTTGCCAGACCTTCGGGTGTGGTGACAAATAACGGATTCGCTCTGCTTTGACCGGAGGGCGTTTCCGTTATTTTTGTCTGCCGATCTCTTCATCGATCTTCTCCTCCAGCCATGCGGTTTTTGTCTTGCCTTCTTCCGCAAGCTTTCGTTCGATCGCTTCGGCTTTCTGCCGGTCAATCAAAACGCTGAAATGCTTTCTGGTCTCCCGACGCTGCTTGAAGTAATCGGCCCGGCTTTTTCCCGCCACGGTTTCACCTCCTTGTAGCGCAATACAAATATATCATGTTGCGCAATACATGTCAAGAGGGCGTTCACCATTCCAAGTGCGACTTTAGGATTTTTCGCTGTCTGCGGACAGCGACCTACTTTGCCCACGGCGGCAAAGTAGGCAAAACGCCGCTCAGGGGGAGGGGTGTTTCGATTCCCCCCTCCCCCTGAGAACCTCCTCCCCACAGCGACCAATCAGGGGGGACTGCGGTCCCCCCTATTGGATGTACCCCCCAGGGGAACGGGGGACGAAGGACCAGAGCCGGAAGATTCCGCCGTTCCCGAAGTCCCCCCGCAGGCGCGCCAATGAAACAAAGCAGCGCGGCCGGAACAAATTTCAGACTACCAGCGCCAGCGGGTTTGTTGGGAAAAGGAGGAGCAAGGGAGCGGACTTTGCGACGACGCACCGCTGGATCCGGGGACCCCGCACGAGCCCAGCGCAGCGGCGAAATATCCTTTGATTTGAGGCATCACCCCGCCGCTCGCCGGGCCAGCGCCGGGATCTTCTCCTCCGCCCGGGACAGGATGGCCTCCACATCGGCCCCCTGAATGTCCAGATTCTCGGCCGCCAGACACAGGGTGTCCCCCACCCCCATCATGGCCGCCCAGGCCCGGAGATAGTCATAGCCCAGGTTCTGCGCCAGCACCGGCCCGCCGCCGGTGGTGAGATAGACCAGATGCCGGGCCCGGCTCATGCCCACCTGGACCCCCTCCCGGGTATACCGGAAGGTGACGCCCAGACAGCTGGCCCACTCCAGATACACCTTCAGGGCGGCGGGGAAGGACAGATCCCAATAGGGGGCCCCCACCACAATCAGATCGGCCCCGGCCACCTCCCGGGCGGGCTCCAGCAGAGGGGAATCCGCCCCGGTCCGGGCCAGCTCGTCCCGCTCCCGGGACAGCCGGTCGGTGAGCACCGGCAGCTCGGCTCCGGTCAGGTCCCGGCGTAGGACCCGGGTCTCAGGGTCCAGGGCGGCATACTCCGCCAGAAAGCGCCGGCACAGCCGGGCGGTACGGGAGGCCTCCGGGCCCCGCATGCAGGCGTCTACAAACAAAATCTGTCTCATCGTGTTTTCTCCTGATCGTCAGATTGAAAATTGGGGGAATCTCCGGCCCCCTCCGGGGACAGGTCGTCCAGGGCGGCCCGGGCGGTTTTGACCAGATACTCCATGGCCTGGACGGGGTAGTCCCCCGCGGCGGTCTCGCCGGTGAGCATCAGCGAGTCCGCCCCGTCCAGCACCCCGTTGTAAATGTCGCACACCTCCGCCCGGGTGGGGACGGGCCGGCGCTCCATGGACCACAGCAGCTGGGTCACCAGACAAAAGGGCTTTCCCGCCTCCCGGCACCGGCGGGCGATGCGCTTCTGCAGGCCGGGCAGCTCCCACAGGGGGATGGCGTTGCCCAGATCCCCCCGGGCGATGCAGATCTGGTCGGCGGCCTCCAGAATCTCGTCCAGCCGCTCCACCCCCCGGCGGTTCTCGATCTTGGCCATGATCTTCACCCCGGCCAGCCCCCGCTGATCCAGGGCCCGGCGCAGCTCCTCCACGTCCGCCCGCCCCCGGACAAAGGGCTGGAGGATGTGGGTGGTCCCCAGCTCCCCCGCCAGATCCAGATTGGCCCGGTCCTGATCCGTCAGGGCGGGGGCGTCCACCTGGACCCCCAGAATGGCCAGGCTCTTGCGGCTGCGGAGGGTCCCGCCCCGGAGCACCCGGCACACAAGGCCGGCGTCGGACCTCTCCTCCCCCTCCAGCAGCAGCGCGCTGTCGTCCAGGGCGATCCGGTCCCCCGGGCGGACGGCCTCCCAGGCCGCAGGCGGGATGGGAATCCCCTCCTCCCCGCCCAGCAGGGTCCGCTCCCCCTGAACCAGCGGGACCGGGCGCTCCAGCGCCCCCACCCGCAGCTCGGGGCCCTGAAGGTCCAGGATCAGATGGGCGTCCTCCCGCCCCGCCCGCCGGGCGGCGGCCCGGAAGCCCTCCTCCAGCAGGGGGCGGCTGTCCGCCAGGGTCACATGGGACAGATTCAGCCGGGTCCCGGTCATCCCCGCCCGGAACAGGCCGTCCAGAGTCTGGGGGGCGGAGCAGGCGGGGCCCAGCGTGGCGTAAAATTCCATGACAAAACTCCTTCTCACACAGGCTGCATTCTCCCCTATTATGGGCCGGACGGGGCGGGAAGTCAATGGGGGAAAAGGGTTGTATTTTCCCCCCGGTTGTGGTATGGTGGAACGGAAAGGAGGGATGTCCGTGCGCGTGATGGCCATCGACTACGGCGACGCCCACACGGGGGTGGCCCTGTCCGACCCCACCGGCCTGCTCACCGGGGTCACCCGCACCATCCACAGCCGCAATCCCCGGGTGGTGCTGGACGAGCTGGTCCGGCTGATCGGGGAATATCAGGCGGAGGAGCTGGTGATGGGTTTCCCCCGGAACATGGACGGCACCGAGGGGCCCCGGGCCCAGCTGTACCGGGACTTCGCCCGGCAGCTGGAGGAGGCGTCGGGGAAAACCGTGACGCTGTGGGACGAGCGGCGCACCACCGTGGACGCCCACCGGATTCTGCTGGAGGCGGGACAGAACGCCAAAAAGCGCAAAAAGACCGTGGACGCGGTGGCGGCCAGCCTGATTCTGGAGGGCTATCTGGACGCCCGCCGCCTGCGGTCATAAGGGAGGAACGAGAGTATGTACCACATCTATGTCACCTATACCGCCAAGCCGGGCACCCGGGAGGAGTTTCTGGAGCAGATCGCCGCTCTGGGCCTGCGTCAGGCGGTGCTGGCCGAGGAGGGCTGCCTGGGGTATGATTACTACCGGGCGGTGGACAACCCGGATCAGGTGCTCCTGGTGGAGCGGTGGGAGAGTCCCGCTCACCAGCAGGCCCACCTGAATCAGCCCCACATGCAGGCTCTGCCCGGCCTGAAGGAGCGGTATATTCTGGACACATCGCTGGAGCGCTACGAGCTGTAACGGAGAGAAGGGAGCGGAACATATGGAGATCAAGACGGTGTGGGCCGTCTATTTCAGCGGCACCGGCACCACGGAAAAGACGGTCACCCGGCTGGCCCGGTCTCTGGCGGAGCAGCTGGGGGCGGAGTACCGGACCCACGACTACACCCAGCCCGCCGGCCGGGTGGAGCTGTCCTTCGGCCCGGAGGAGCTGGTGGTGCTGGGCACCCCGGTGTACGCCGGGCGGGTGCCCAACCTGATGCTGCCCTATCTGCAGAGCAGCGTCCACGGGGAGAACACCCTGGCCGTGCCGGTGGTGCTCTACGGCAACCGGAACTTTGACGACGGCCTGATCGAGCTGCGCAATGTGCTCGCCGCCAACGGCTTCTCCCCCGTGGCCGGGGCCGCCGTGGTGGGAGAGCACGCCTTCTCCCGGATTCTGGGGGCGGGCCGCCCCGACGAGGAGGACCTGGCGCTGGTGGACCGGCTGGCCCGGGAGACGGCGGCCAAGGTGAAGGCCCTGGCCGAGGCCCCGTCCCAGCCGGTGGAGGTGGAGGGCTGCGACCCTATCCGCCCCTACTACACCCCCCGGGACCGGCACGGGGAGCCCATCAGGGATTTCCTGAAGGCCAAGCCGGTGACCGACCCGGACAAGTGCGTGAAGTGCGGCCTGTGCGCCCGGCTGTGCCCCATGGGGGCCATCGACCCCGAGGACGCGGCCCAGGTGCCCGGCAAGTGCATCAAGTGCTGCGCCTGCGTGAAGAAGTGTCCCACCGGGGCCAAGTATTTCGACCACGAGGGCTATCTCTACCACCAGCACGAGCTGGAGGATCAGTACGCCGGCCGCCGGGCTCCCACCAAGATTTTTGTGTGAGCCATCCCCAAACAAAACAGCGGCCCCGCCCGGATGGGCGGGGCCGCTCAGCTCATCAAACAAGCCCTCCTGCAAGGAGTTCCGTCGTCCGCAGACGACGGAATAAAATGAAATCTCGTCATTTCCGGGGACACGCGCCTCGGAAATGACACTTCTCGCGAAATTTTTGCCGACAATTTTGCAAAAAATCGAGGCGAAAATTTCGTGCAGTCCAACTCGAAAAAGTGGCTTTGTCACTTTTTCGACAGTCACAGCGGCCCCGCCCATCCGGG
>CALWVX010000130.1 GCA_944385065.1 uncultured Oscillospiraceae bacterium
GTATTTGTGCTGCCCTACTCGGCCATCACCATCTTCATTCCCGCCGGGATCGCCTTTGTCGCGGTCAGCCTGGCCACGGAACACAAAACCGGGATCGCCGCGTCCGCAAAATAAAATCGGACCTCACACTCTCCTTTCAGCCCACAGGGACATCCTCCGGGATGTCCCTGTGGGCGTTCTCCGTCCCGATTTCCTCTCTTCTGCTTCAGCGGTGCGAAGCACCGCGCGGACCGCGGGGGCGGCAGAAAGAGTGCCCCGCCGGGCTCAGGTTTTCCGGGGGACTGCTTTTATTTCCGGCCCGGCCGCTTTTCTTTTCCCCCGGGCTGTTGTATGATAGCCTCAAGGCAGGGGCCGGGCCAACCGACGGAATTTTCCCTTCTTCGCCCGGCCCCTCTGTTACAATGCCAAGGAAAGGAGGCCCCCCTATGCTCCGAACCCTGCTCTCCCTCCCCCCGGTCTCCTTCATCTGGGAGACCGCCCGGCTGTGCGGCCGGGTGGGGGTGTCCCGCTCGGCCGCCGCCCTGTCCTATTTTCTCATTCTCACCCTGTTTCCCATGCTGGTGTGCGTCAACGCCCTGCTGGGTCTGTTCCACGGGAGTCTGGAGGAGGTGCTGCTGTCTCTGGACCAGTTCTTTCCCCCGGAGGTGCTCTCCATTCTGGCCGACTATCTGAGCTATGTGGCCCGGGTCCAGTCCCCCGCCCTGGCGGCGGCCAGCCTGTTCACCATCGTCCTGTCAGCCTCGGCGGGGCTGCGCACCCTGCTGCTGACCATGGACGGGCTGTATCAGGTGGAGAATCTCCACTCCCTGCGCCGGCTGGTGGTGAGTGTGGCCCTGTCCCTGCTGTTCCTGGCCACCGTCTATCTCTCCATCGCCGTCATTCTGACGGGAGACTGGTTTTTCCACCTGCTGGAGACCAGCCTGCCCGGCCCCGCGGTCCCGCTGCTCCCCCTGTCCGCCCTGGGGAGGCTGTGGGTGTGGCTGCGCTATCTGCTGCTGTTCTGCTTTGTGCTGCTGCTGGTGCTCATGGTCTACCGGGCGGGCACGCCCCGGGGCGCGGCCCGGCGGGGAATCGTCCTCCTGTCCGCCCTGGGAGCTGCCCTGGCCATTGTGGCCGCCTCAGCCCTCTTCTCCTGGTTTATCGGCCTGTCCTCCCGATACGCCCTGGTCTACGGCTCTCTGGCCTCTCTGATCGTGCTGCTGGTCTGGCTGTACCTGTGCTCCGCCATCCTGCTGGCGGGGGCGGCGGCCGGACGGGTGCTGGACCGGCGGCTGTCCCGCCGCGCCTCATAATGTTCGCTCCCCCTCCGGATGAAAGCCGGAGGGGGAGCTGTTTCCCCGCTTTTTTCCCGCCGCGCCCTTTCCATCGGGCGGAAAATATGCTATTCTATCCATAAGGAATGCTGTATTTTTTGCCCCATCGATTTGAGACGAGGTGGTATTTGTGAACGACAAGCTGATCCGCCCTCTGAACCGGGAGATCGCCGCCCTTCTGGCGGCCCGCCCCGACTGCGCCCTCTCCGGCCGGAAGGTGTCCCAGGCCCTGTCCGGAACGCCGGGCTGGAGCCAGGGTCTCTCCGCCCTGCTCCCCATCCGGGAGCGGCTGGACTGTTCCCGGGTGCTGGAGCTCTGCGCCCCCGTGCTGGAGGCGCTGGGACTTCCGTCCCCGACCGAGGGCTGGCCCCTGTTCTGTTATGACTACGTCCGCCGCCACATCATGTTCCGCGAGGCGGACTTCGCCCCTCAGGCCCGGCAGTACGGGGACGGTGCCGTGTTCTGCCTGGCCGTCCTGCAGGTGCTGCTGGACCGGGAGCGGGACGCGCTCCCCTTCGACCCCCTGCTGGACTTTCAGTTCCTGTCCCAGGAGGAGTACGACTCCTGCGACCTGGCCCGGGAGTACCGCCTGTTTCTGGCCGCCTGGCGGGATGAATTTCTCTATGAGATGATGCGCCTGGGGCTGGAGGTCACTCCCTTCCGCACCCTGAACCACATTGCCGGCGTCCACTATATCGCCATGGTGGGCGCCTGGGGGCTGAAGCGGGCCGGGACGGCGGTGGATCTGGCCCTGGTGTCCGCGGCGGCGGCCGCCCACGACCTGGGCAAGTTCGGCTGCCGGCCGGGGGAGAAGGTCCCCTTCCTCCACTACTATTACACCGACCAGTGGCTGCTGGCCCGGGGCATGGACGGGGTCAGCCACATCGCCTCCAACCACTCCACCTGGGATCTGGAGCTGGAGTCCCTGTCCGCCGAGTCCCTGCTGCTCATCTACGCCGACTTCCGCTCCAAGCAGACCCGGGACGAGCAGGGCCGGGAGAAGATCGTTCTCTTCCCCCTGGAGGACTCCTTCCAGGTCATTCTGAAAAAGCTGGAGAACGTGGACGCCCCCAAGAAGCACCGGTATGAGTTCGTCTACGGCAAGCTCCACGACTTTGAGGACTACATGCGCTTTCTGGGGGTGGACGTGGACCTGACCGGGCAGTCCCAGCAGCCTGCCCCCCGCAAGGACCCCGCCCTGATGAACCCCCAGGAGACGCTGGACGGCCTGATCCGGGTGTCGGTGGACCACAACATCCGGCTGATGAACATGCTGTCCAACGAGCAGAAGTTCGGCAACATCATCGAGGCGGCCCGCTCCGCCAAGAGCTGGCAGCAGCTGCGGGCCTATCTGAACATCTTTGAGGAGTACTGCACCTATCTGTCCGCCCGGCAGAAGCGGCAGGCTCTGTCCTTCCTGTATGAGCTGCTGGTCCACCGGGAGGGCGACATCCGCCGTCAGGCGGGCGCTCTCATGGGCCGGATCATCTCCCAGTTCCATCTGGTCTACCGCAAGCAGGTCCCCGCCGACGCCCCCAGCGATCCGGCGGAGGAGGTCCCCTTCACCCTGTGGGAGGAATATCTGAAGAAGTTCATCTTCCCCGACCACAAAATCCCCCGGCAGCAGCGCAACCAGATCGGCTATATCCTGAAAATCACGCTGGAATCCATGCTGATCCACGCCCGGCCCGGGGACATATCCCGGTTCCTGGAGGCTCTGTTCCGCTATTATGACGACCCGGAGAACACCGAGCCCGACACCGCCTTTATTCTGCTGGACGCTGCCGGGCACCTGCCCCCCAACTACTGCACCGAAGAGACCCGGGACAAGCTGCTGACCTTCGCCGCCCACTTCGCCGGGCTGGACAATCTGCGGCTTGTCACCGCCGCCCTGCAGTTTCTGCGGCAGACTCAGCGCAGTATCCCCCAGGATCACCCCCACATGGCCCGCATTGTGGAGATCGCCCGGGCGGTGCCCGGCCAGGAACTGACCACCGTCTTTCTCAAGTGCCGCATCCTGCGCCGGGCCGGGCAGGACGTCGGGGCGCTGGAACGCATCCTCTATCAGGGGGACATCACCAGCGAGGTCTTCCTGGACAACCTGAAGAGCTCCACCCCCTGGGTGGTGAAGGTGGCCGGCGTGGAACTGCTCCGGGACCAGGTGGAACACGGCCTGCACACCCATGTGCTCCACATCGCCACCCACTTCTCCAATCTGGTCAAGGTGTCCGAGCGGGTGGTGGTCCGGCACACCGCCGGCGCCGCCCTGGTCAGCTGCCTGACCTCCCTGCGCCGGGACCAGCGCAACGAGGTGGTGGTGGAGCTGGGCAAGGGGCTGGAGATGGGCCAGTACGAGATCTCCAAGTACATCCCCCAGTACCTGGGGGAGGCCGCCCTCTATCTCCACCCCGCCGAGCTGGACGAGCAGGTGATCTGGCTGAAAACCCTGCTGGGCTCCCCCAACGACTCGGCGGTGTCCGGGGCGCTGAACACCATCGCCGTCCTGCTGCAGCACTACCCCTCCTACCGGGACCGCTTCTCCGAGGACAGCAAGGTCTATGAGGCCCGCCGGCAGGAGCTGCTGGGCATGCTCCTCCAGGGGATGGCCCACTACCGCCCCGCCGTGCGCCAGGAGGCCCTGCTGGTCACCGGCAACCTGCTCTTCGAGAGCCCCATCCTTCTCATGGAGGAGAAGTCCCGCCTGTTCACCCTGAGCTACCGCAAGCTGCTCTACCTGATCCAGGAGGCCACCGCCCTGGACGACTCCATGACCTTCTTCTACCGGGCGGCCGCCCTGGCGGACATCTACCGGTTCATCTCCCTGTGGCGGCTGGACCACGGCTCCTTCTCCTTCGAGCCTCCCAAGAAGGTCGCCTTCTTCCCCGGCACCTTCGACCCCTTCACCCTGTCTCACAAGGGGATCGTCCAGGCCATCCGGGACATGGGCTTTGAGGTCTACCTCTCGGTGGACGAGTTTTCCTGGTCCAAAAACGCCCAGCCCAGCCTGATCCGCCGGCAGATCGTCAACATGTCGGTGGCGGGGGACTTCCATGTGAACCTGTTCCCCATCGACATTCCGGTGAATTTAGCCAACCCCCGCACCCTGCGCCGGCTGGTGGAGCTGTTCCCCAATCAGAAGGTCTATATCGTGGTGGGCAGCGACGTGCCCTCCAACGCCTCCTCCTACAAGGCCCCCTCCCGCCCCTGGTCCATCCACCGGATGAACCACATCATCTTCCGCCGGGCGGGGGAGCCCGAGCTGCCCAAAAACCTGCCCATCACTGGCGACGTGATCCGGCTGCAGCTGCCCTCCCACCTGAAGGACATCAGCTCCACCCGCATCCGGGAGGGCGTGGACTCCAACCGGGACATCTCCAGCTTCATCGACCCGGTGATTCAGGACTTCATCTATCAGAACGGCCTGTACCTGAAGGGCAGCCAGAACAAGCCCATGCTGGGCACGGGCGAGCTGGAGTTCAAGTGGCTGGGCGCGCCCGACCCCGCTCTGCTGGACGAAATCGCCGCCGCCCTGCCCGGTCTGGAGCCCATCCGCTCCTCCGTCACCCGGCAGGGGGACCGGCTGCTCATTCTGCGCCACAAGGAGTCCCGCGCCGCGGTGGGCTATGTGACCTACCGCACCCTGTCCGCCTCTCAGCTGTTCACCGCCCTGGGGGACCCGGAGCTGGCCAACCGGGTGCGCCTGCGGGCCTCCGGACGGGTGCTGCTCATCACCTCTCTG
>CALWVX010000131.1 GCA_944385065.1 uncultured Oscillospiraceae bacterium
TATTCTGATTTTGCTCTTACTGGACAATCAGTCCGTCATCCGAGCGGCCCGCTACTGCAATCAGCAGTCGTCGGACTATTTTCAGGAGTCTCTGGCTCCCTATGAGGGGCTCAAGCTGGAACAAATACCCAACACCCAGTGGAACTATGCGGACCAATCGGTATACTGGAAGGGGGCCTACTTTTATTTCGATCTGTTCCGCATCTCCCCCTCCACGCGGGGCCTTCTGCTGAAACAGGAAAACCGGCGGGAACAGCTCATGGAGCTGGCGCTGGAGCAAATGACGGACGGAGTGCAGCTGTGGGATGAAAACGCGGTGATCCAGTTTTTCAACCGCTCCAGCAAGCAGCTTCTGGGGGTCCCGGCCAACCGGGAGATCGAGGGGCACCACCTGCTGGAATACTTTGCCGTAACCGATGAAAACAGCACCACATTGACCGCGCTGCGCACCCGCAAAGCGCTGCGCGGATGTCTCCACTCCTACAAATCCCTGACCGGAAAAGAGCTGCATACCGTCAACGACGCCACGCCGGTGCTGTCCAACGGGCGGCTGCTTGGATGCGTCTCCTTTGAACGGGACATTCGGATCGCCAAAACCATGGTGAACCAGTGGCTGGACATTCAGAAAACCCTGGTGCGGGATATGCCCCTGGTCGCCGAGCCAAAGGACGCCCACTATACCTTCCGGGATCTGATCGGTCACAACCCAAAGTTGACCGACATGGTCAATCTGGCGGCCAAAATGGCCACCAGGGACCTGAACATCCTGATTCAGGGCGAGACCGGCACCGGGAAAGAGATTATCGCCCAGGGAATCCACCAGCTGAGCGCCCGCTGCAGGGAGAACTTCGTGGCCATCAACTGCGCGGCAGTCCCGGAGACGCTGATTGAGGGGGTGCTGTTCGGGACCTCCAAGGGCGCGTTCACCGGGAGCATCGACCGGGCCGGCGTCATCGAAAACGCCAACCACGGGACTTTATTCCTGGATGAAATCAACTCCATGAGCCCCGCCATGCAGGCCAAGCTGCTCCGCGTCCTTCAGGAGAAAAAGGTGTCGCGTGTGGGGAGCAACCACAGCATTCAGGTCGACATCCGCATTCTCTCCGCCTGCAACGAAAATGTGCACGCTCTGATCAAGCAGGGAAAAATGCGCAGCGACCTGTTTTATCGCATTTCCTCCGTCATTCTGGAAATCCCGCCGCTGCGGGAGCGGCTGGACGACCTGGAGGAGCTGACTCTGTACTATCTGGAGCAGCATCAGACCTCGGCCGGGCCGGCCATTACCAGGATCACTCCAGACTTCTGGGAGCGGCTCCGGCAGCACGACTGGCCCGGCAACGTCAGAGAGCTGTTCCACATTCTGAGCTATGCTGTCAATGTATGCGACGACGGCGTCCTGAAAGAGTCCGACCTGCCCCCCTATTTCCTCAACCTGAATCCACCCGCCCCCACTCCCTCCCCTCCGTCCGGCGGGACGCTCAATCTGGAGCTGGGGCTCTCCGAGCTGATGCAGGCATATCAGCGCGGCGTTCTCCAGGAGGCCTACGCCGCCTGTGACGGGAACGTGACCAAAATGGCCGCTATCCTGAAAATCAGCCGGCAAAACTGTCAGCACTACATCAAAAAGTACGGGCTGAAATAGCAATTTCTTCTGGCGCCAGAATTATTTTCATGCAAATTCAATTTGCGCTTATCGACAGCCAACCTTCCGCCGCCCCGCCGGCAGAGACGCCGCTGCAGCAGCGGCCTCTCTCCCCGTCACCGCGGAACCAAAAACGGCCATGACCCCTGAAACGCACAGGGTTCATGGCCGTTTTCTCATGGGGAGCCGCGCGCCGCCTCTCTGCTCCCGGCCGTCTTTTCGCCGCCCCGCCCGGCGGCGGAAAAGTTGGCACGATCTTTGCTTGTCTTTCATGGTATCATTCCATTCCCCAGCAGCCGTCGCCTTCCTGTCAGTAGGAGAAAGAAGGAGGAATCTGTCATGAATATCTCTGTCAAGCAAGCAAGGTCCATTTCCAAGGTCGTTCTGTCCGACTGCATGGCCACTCTGGAAGAATTCATTGCCGTCGCCAAATACGGCGCCGAGCTGGAGTTTTCCCCCGTCATGCAGAAGGCGGTCCGGGATAACCGCCTCCTGCTGGAAAAATTTCTGGAAGAGGGCCGGATCATCTACGGCGTGACCACGGGCTTTGGCGAAAATGTCCGGTACATCATCTCACCGGAAGAGGCGTCCAAGCTGCAGGAAAACATCATCCGCTCCACCGGGTGCACGGTGGGCGAGCCCCTCTCCCGGGAGCAGACCCGCGCCATTATGCTGATGACGATTCTCAACGCTGGAAAGGGGCACTCGGGCATCCGGCTGGAGACCCTGGAGCTGATCCGACAGATGCTGAACCTGGACCTGGTCCCCTTCGTCCCCGGGGAGGGGTCGGTGGGCTATCTGAGCGCGGAGGCCCACATCGCCATGGCCTATATCGGAGAGGGAAAACTGTACCAGGACGGAAAACCGGTTCCCGCCGGCCCCGTGCTGGCCGCCCACGGGCTGACCCCGCTGAAGCCCTCGTACAAGGAGGGGCTCACCATGACCAACGGAACGCTCAGCGTCACCGCCCTGGGGCTGCTGGCGCTGTATGAGTCGATTGTGGCCATGCAGAACGTCGAAATAGCGGGCGGCCTGTGCTATGAGGCCCTCCGCGGCACCGTCAAGGCTCTGGACCCCCGGATCCACGGGGCCAAAAAGCACCTGGAGCAGATCCATTCGGCCAGCAACCTGCGCAGGCTGCTGAACGGCAGCGAGATCTGCGAACAATACCGGGACGCGAAGATTCAGGACGCCTATGTCCTGCGCTGCATGGCCCAGATTCACGGCGCGGCGAAAAAGCTGGTCAAAGAGGCCTATGAGTCCATTCTCAATGAAATGCACTCGGTCAGCGACAACCCCGAGATTTTCGCCCTGGAGAACGGGGACGGCGAAGCCCTGATGAGCGGCAATTTCGACGGCAGCTTTGTGGGAGCCCACGCAGACATGCTGGCCCTGGCCGCCGCCATCGTGGGAAATCTGGTGGAACGGGGCACCGACCGGATGGTCAACCGCAATCTGAACGACGGGCTGCCCGCCTTTCTGGTACAAAATCCCGGCCTGAATGACGGATTCATGATGCCCCAGTACACCTCCGCCGCCCTGGTCAGTGAAATCAAGCATCTGGCCAACCCGGCCACCTCGGACAGCATCCCCACCTGCGCCAACCAGGAGGATCCGGTCTCCATGGCCTATTTCGCGTCGCAGAAGGCGATTGTCTCCGCCCGGAAGCTCCAGTATGTGACGGCCATCGAGATCTATGTGGCCCTCCAGGCGCTGGATTTCCTCAAGCCGCTTCACTCCTCCCCCGCCCTGGCCAAGGTCCGGAACTTGATCCGGCAAGCCGTCCCGTTTGTGGAGGAAGACCGGTACCTGTATCCCGACATCGAGTATATCTTTGACCGGGTGCGGGACTGCACCCTGATCGACCTGGTGGAACAGGAAATCGGGGCGCTGGAATTCTGACCGGTTTCCAAAGCGGCCCGGCCTTTCTTGATCCCGCCCCTCTCCTGTCCGGCCCCAGGCCTCCGCTCCCCCTCCACAGGCTGTCAGACGTCATCAACCCTACCATACTGCAAAGGAGGCAGCTTCATGCTTGCAACAATTGGAATTGTCATGGCAATCTATTTCATCGCGATGATTGCGATCAGCTGGATGGGAAAAAAGCACGCCAGCAGCTTCAACGACTATTTGGTAGCCGGCAAGTCCTGCGGCATCATCATGATCATCGGCGCCGCGGCCGGGGCCCACCTGGGAAACGGCCTGGTGGTGGGCGGCGCCGGAGAGGGCTCCGTGGTCGGCTTCAGCGGAATCGCCTTCGGCCTCGGCTGCTGCCTTTCCTACCTCATCATGCCGTCGCTCATGTCCAAGTTTGTCTACAGCCACGGCTATCTGTCCATGGCGGAATACCTGCGGGAGCGCTATGACAACAGCGAGCTGATCGCCCAGATCTACAATATCGCCACTATCGGCTCCGCCATGGGGCTGATTGCCGGCCAGCTGACCGCGGGCGGCGCGCTGTTCGAGGCCCTGGGATTCAACCGGCTGCTGGGCATTGTGATCATCGGCGTGGTCGTCTTTGCCTACTCCCAGATCTCCGGCCTCTGGGGGGCCTTTGCCACCTCCGTCGTCCAGACCGTGGTGATTCTGATCGGGGTGGGCTCCGCCGCCATCTTTGTGCTGCAGTCCGGCGGCTGGGGGGAGATCACCGCCGCCGTGGAGGCCGGCACCGTGCCCGAGACCTTTACGCACCCCTTTGCCGGCTACACCGCCTCGGCGCTGATCGGACTGATTGTCCCCGTCTCGCTGCAGTCCCTCACGGACCAGGCGGTTTTCCAGCGCATCCTGTCCGCCAAAACGGAGCCCACCTTCCGCTATGGCCACTACATCGCCGCCGCCGTGATGCTGCCGGCGATCATGGCCCCGGTGCTGATCGGCATGTACGGCCGCGTCCACATGGGGCTGACCGGCAACTCCGCCTTCTTCGGCGTCATTCTGGACGTCCTGCCCCCTCTCCTGGCCGCCCTGGTGGTCACCGCCGCCATCGCCGCCGTCATGTCCACCATCGCATCGCCTTCTCCCAGTGCCTTCTGAACGACCTGTATAAGAAGCACATCAACAAAACGGCCACCGACGCCCAGCTGAACAAGCTGACGCTGCCCCTCAACATCGTGCTGATCGTCTGCTGCATCGCCATGGCCGCCACCGAGGCCTCTGTCATCAGCCTGCTGTCCATGTCCTATCTGTTCATCGAGGCGGCCATTCTGGTCCCCTTCATGGGGGGCCGCTTCTGGCCCAGAGGCAACCGGCACGGCGCCGTCGCCGCCTCTGTGGTGGGGATCCTCTTTGCCGTGTTGGAAATTACCGGCGTATTTGTGCTGCCCTACTCGGCCATCACCATCTTCATTCCCGCCGGGATCGCCTTTGTCGCGGTCAGCCTGGCCAC
>CALWVX010000132.1 GCA_944385065.1 uncultured Oscillospiraceae bacterium
CAGCTGGAGCTCCTGCCCCACCTCCATAGGGACATAGACCAGATCGCCCACCTTCACCGGCTCGTAAAACTGGAGCTGGTGGTCCACCTGGGCCTTGTCCCCCTGGCTCAGCCAGTGGTTGGTCAGCTCCTCCAGATTGCTCAGATCCGGCTCCACCCGATAGGTGAAAAAGACGTTGAGCATCCAGGCGGCCATCCCAACAGCCAGGACGCACACTGCGGCCACGCAGATCTTCCACGCCGTTTTCATGGGTTCCAGCCTCCTCTATGAACTTGAGACGCCGCCGCTCTGAGGAAATTTGGCTTATTATATCACAGGTCAGAGGGAAAATGTTGAAATGGATGTAAATAAGTCGCCGTTTTTTCCGTCGGACCGCTCAGTCCAGTTGTCGGAACAGCACAACCAGAGCGGCCAGAGCCAGCAGAAGCCCCAGCCCCGCCAGATTGCGCCGCCGCTGCTCCGGCGTCACGCCCCTGCCCCACAGCCTGAAGTCCCGGAACCGGGGCCGCCAGCCCCGGAGCACAGCAATCACCACCACGGTCGCCAGACACCAGAAAAACAAAAGCCAGCTCCACTCCATCGTCTCACCTCCGCCAAGGTTCCCAACTTCTGATTCAGATCAGCGCCTGGGCAAACTCCATCGCGTCAAAGGGCTTCAGGTCGTCCACGCCCTCGCCCACACCGGCGTACTTCACGGGCACATCCAGCTCCTTGGCAATGGCGATGGCGATGCCCCCCTTGGCGGTGCCGTCCAGCTTGGTGAGGACGATGCCGGTGATCCCGGCGGCCTCCTGGAACTGCTTGGCCTGGATCAGTCCGTTCTGGCCGGTGGTGGCGTCCAGCACCAGCAGGGTCTCCCGGGCACAGCCGGGCAGCTCCCGGTCGATGACCCGGGAGATCTTGTTCAGCTCATTCATCAGGTTCTGCTTGTTGTGCAGCCGCCCCGCCGTATCCACCAGCACCACATCGGTATTCCGGGCCTTGGCCGCGCTCAGCGCGTCGAAGACCACGGCGGCGGGGTCCGCCCCCTCGTGCTGCTTGACGATCTCCACTCCCGCCCGGTCCGCCCAGATGGTCAGCTGGTCGGCGGCGGCCGCCCGGAAGGTGTCTGCGGCGCAGAAGAGGACCTTCTTCCGTTCGCCCCGCAGCTGAGCCCCGATTTTCCCGATGGTGGTGGTCTTGCCCACCCCGTTCACCCCGATGAACAGCACCACCGAGGGCCGGGTGGACAGGTTCAGCGCCGGGTCCCCCACATTCATGGCGTCGGCAATGCACCGGCACATGCAGGAGCGGGCCTCCTCCAGCGTCTTGATGCCCTCCTCCTTCACCCGGCGGCGCAGCTGGGCCACCAGCTCCAGGGCGGTGTCCATTCCCGCGTCCGCCAGGATCAGAGACTCCTCCAGCTCATCGTAGAAGTCGTCGGTGAGCTCCGAACCGAAGCCGGAGAAAATGTTGATCCTTTTCAGCTTGTCAAAAAATCCCATAGTGTGATTCCTCTCTATCAAATTTCTGATTTCCCAGCTCCAGGCCATGTGTCAGGGTTTCTCCGCGCCCGCCTCCGCGAGGCGGGTGCAGAAAAAGGCATCGGGTCAAAAGTTCGGATTGTCCGCTCCGCACGCGGGGCACTTGGGGTAGTCGAAGTCATACCGGACGCCGCAGGCGGGGCAGGCCACCTGGGGGAGGGAATCCTCCCGCTCCCCGTCCATCCAGTCGCCCTGATAGAACTCCAGCCTCCCACAGCCCGGGCAGCGCAGGACCGCCACATCCAGGGCCCCGGCCATCAGATTGCCCAGATCTCCCAGAACCCATCCGGTTTTCCCCAGTTGAATGTTTTCCCGCATGAGAAACTCCATGGTTTTCCCACAGCGCAGACATTTTAATTTTTCTCTCATCTTATCAGCCCTCCGTCCCAGCTTTCAGCTGTTCACCTGCTCCCCGCACCAGGGGCAGAACTGACCCCACTGGAAGGAGGAGGGCAGCCCCTCCCCGCAGAAGGGGCAGAAGCTGGGGGCGGCCGGGGCGCTCTGGTCCGGCGGCTGGGTCTGGACGCTCTGGCTGGCGGAATCCTTGGCCTGGTTGGGGATGGCCTCCCCCAGACCGACAAAGATCAGCTCTATCGCCGCCACGCAGACAAGGATCAGCACAATCAGCCCAGCTACGGTCAAAGCGGTCTTTTTTCTGGATTGGTTCATGGTGTTTCTCCTATCATCATATCTTTTACCCGCCGCGGCGGGGACGGGGATGGGGTTGTTTCGCCGCCTCCTGGCGGCGAGTGACTTTGCCAACAGCGGCAAAGTCACCAAAGCGCCGTTTAGAAACCTACGGTTTCTAAAAATTTCCCTTCGGTAACCTCTGTCCCTTGTCTGCCTCTTCCATCCGGCGCGCAGGTGCAAATCTAAAAACGAGTATTTCCCCCGCCCGCTGCCGCTCGTGAGCAAAAATTTGTTCTTGCTGCGTTTTCCTGTTTTTATGGCGCGCCTCCCGGGTTCCCTCGGGAACGGCGGGCGCACAATGTTCGCCCCTGCAATATATTTTGCGGTGCCTGAGAAGGCGAATCGGCCCAAAAGAGCCAAGGCTGCGCCCGCAGGCGCGTTTTGAGGCCAGCCGCTCTACGGATGCGGCCTACCCCCTGCGGGTACTGCGCTGGGCTCGGGCGGGGACCCCGCATGCAGGAGCAGGCAACATCCCCTTTATCGGATATTCAGCTCCTTCTCCGCCTCATTCAGATTGATGGTCAGCATCCGGGACACGCCTTGTTCTTGCATCGTCACGCCATACAGCACGTCGGCCTCCTCCATGGTGCCCCGGCGGTGGGTAATCACGATAAACTGCGTCCTGTCGGACATGGCGCGCATATAGTGGGCAAACCGTACCACATTGTTGTCGTCCAGCGCGGCCTCGATCTCGTCCATGACCACGAAGGGGGTGGGGCGGACCTTCAGAATGGCAAAGTACAGGGCGATGGCCACGAAGGCCTTCTCCCCGCCGGACAGGAGGGAGAGCACCTTCAGGGCCTTGCCCGGGGGCTGGACCTTGATCTCGATGCCGCAGTTCAGGATGTCCTCCGGGTCCTCCAGCTCCAGCCGGGCCTGACCGCCCCCGAACAGCTCCACGAAGGTCTGGCCGAAGGCCTCGTTGATGACGCCGAACTCCCGCTGGAAGATGGTCTTCATCTCCCCGGTGATCTGGGCAATCACCGACTCCAGCTCCTTCTTGGCCTTTTCCACGTCGTCCCGCTGGTCGGTGAGATAGGTATACCGCTCGTTTACCCGCTGGAACTCCTCGATGGCCCCCACGTTTACGCTGCCCAACGCGGAGATGCTCTTCTTCAGCTCCCCGATCCGGCGGCTGGCCTTGGGCACCGACTCGATCTCCACCCGCTGCTGTTTGGCCGCCTCATGGGACAGCTCATAGGTCTCCCACAGCTTGTCCAGCAGCTGTTTCTCCTCCATGGAGGCGGACACTCTCCGCTGGTCCAGGCGGGAGACTTCTCCCTCGGCCCGGAGCAGTTCCTCGTTCAGGCTCTGGCTCTCCCGGACGGCCTGAGTCCGCTTTCCCTCCAGTTCCAGTTTTTCCCGATTCAGCTGAGAGACCGTCTCATCCCGCCGCCGGTTTTCCTCCCGCAGGGCGGCCAGCTCCCGCTCCTTGGCCTGAATCTGATTGGTGAAGTCCTGATTTTTGCTCTCATAGTCGGCCACCAGCGCCTGGCTCTGGGCCCGGCCCCCGGCCAGGCTGGCCTTCAGCTCCTCCAGCTCGGCCAGGCCGGAGCGGGTGGCCTCTCCCTCCGCCTCCAGGGCTGCCTGGGCGGCGCTCAGCTGGGCCATCTCCTCGGCCAGCCGGGCCGACCGCTCCCGCAGGGCGGCCTGCCCCTTCTCCTTGCCCTCTGCCTCGCTCTTCAGGGCGGCGGTCTCACCCTCCAGTGCCTGAATCCGCACCCGGGCATTCCGGGTGTCGGCCTCAATCTGGGCGGACCGGGCCGCCAGCTGCTCCAGCTCCTCCCGCTGAGCAGTCTGCCGGGCGGACAGTTCCTCCTCCACCCCCTGGCAGCGCTTCAGTTCGCCCTCCGCCTTTAAAATGGCGTCCTCCCATTCCCGCAGCTGGCTCTGGGCGGTCTCCAGCTCGTAGGCGGCGGCAGCGGCCTCCCGCTCCGCCTCGGCCAGGGCTTTGGCCTCGCCGGCCGCCCGGCCCCGGATCTCCTCCATCTGCCTGCTCAGCCGCTCCAGCTCATTGGCCCGGCTGAGAATACCCGCCGACCGGCTGGCTGAGCCGCCGGTCATGGAACCGCCGGGATTGAGCACCTGCCCGTCCAGGGTGACAATGCGGAAGCGATAGCCGTACTTCCGGGCGGCGGCGATGGCCGCGTCCAGGTCCTCCATGACGGCCACCCGGCCCAGAAGATTGGAAAATACCGCCCGATACCGGGGGGCAAAGGAGATCAGCTGGTCGGCCACCCCCACAAAACCCGGTTCCCGGCGCAGGGCGTCCCCCTCCCGCAGTTCCCCGGGGCGGATGGAGCTCAGGGGCAGGATGGTGGCCCGGCCGGCGTCCCGGCGCTTCAGGAACTGAATAACCGCCTTGCCGTCCTCCTCCCGGTCCACCACAATGTTCTGCATGGCGCCCCCCAGGGCGGTCTCAATGGCCACGGTGTACTGGTCGGGCACCTTCAGCAGGTCGGCCACCGGGCCGTGGATATTCCGCAGCGCCCCCCGCCGGGCCTCTCCCACCACCAGCTTTACCGCCTTGGAATAGCCCTCGTGCATCTGCTCCATTTCGGTGAGCAGCTTGATCCGGGACGCGAGAGCGTTCTCCTCCATCTGGAGCTTCACATGCCGGTCCTGAAGCTCCCGGGCCTTCTTCTGCCGGGAGTCCACCCGCAG
>CALWVX010000133.1 GCA_944385065.1 uncultured Oscillospiraceae bacterium
TCGGTGTATCGGGCATCCTTCCCGTCGGGCTCGATATGGGTGCGCTCGGTGACCTGAAGCAGATAGCCGTCCCGGTCTTCCCGGCAGACGCCCCGGGCAACATGGCCGTGCTCGGTGACCGTGTTGCCCAGGAGGTAGCCCACCATGGCGTACTCATAACAGCCCGGCCGGTCCGGGTGGTTCTCCAGATAGTGGTAGATGGCCCGGAAGCCCTCGGGGCCATAGCAGTCGTCGGCGTTGATAACGGCAAAGGGCCCGCGGATGAGGTCGCGGGCGGCCAGAATGGCGTGGGCGGTGCCCCAGGGCTTTACCCGATCCTCGGGGACGCGATAGCCGGCGGGCAGGTCGTCCAGCTCCTGATAGGCGTATCGCACGTCCAGAACCTTCGACAGCCGATTGCCGATGGCGGCCTTGAAGCTGTCCTCGATCTGGCGCTTGATGACGAAGATCACCGTCTCAAAGCCGGCGCGGTGGGCGTCGTAAATGGAGTAGTCAATAATGAGCTGGCCGTGGTTTCCAACCGGGTCGATCTGCTTCAGGCCGCCATAGCGGCTGCCCATGCCGGCGGCCATGACCACAAGGGCCGGTTTATCCATAATTATCCTCCGTTCCGCCGCAGTGCGGCACGATCTGGGGTTTCTTGTCCCGATTATAAATGATTTTCTTCCCGCACGCAATCCCTAAACGCCTTTCATTGACGAGACGGGCCGGGGCGGATATAATATCGGTGAGATTACCCTGAATCAGTTGGGAGAAACAAGCTATGAGCGAACTGTTTGAAAAGTCCATCCAGACCCTGGAGCTGCCCCGGGTGCTGGAGATGCTTGCCGCCTGCGCCGTCACCGACGAGGGGAAGGAGCGGGCCCTGTCTCTGCGGCCCATGACCGATCTGGACGACATTCAGCGGGCACAGGAGGAGACCACCGCGGCGGTCAAACTGCTGGTGGTACGAGGGACGCCGGGCTTTTCCGGCATCCGGCCGGTAGCCGCCAGCCTCCAGCGGGCGGACATGGGGGGAAGCCTGAATACCCGGGAGCTGCTGGAGATTGCCGCTGTGCTCCGGGCGGCCCGCACGGCGGGGGAGTATGGGGCGGGAGAGGAGAAGACCCCCATCTCCCATCTGTTCCACGCCCTGACCCCCAACAAGTTTCTGGAGGACACCATCACCAATTCCATTGTGGGGGAGGACGAGCTGGCCGACTCGGCCAGCCCGGAGCTGGCCTCCATCCGCCGGCACATGCGGGCCACCGAGGCCAAGGTGCGGGATATTCTGCAGAAGCTGATCTCCTCCAACCAGTCCAAGTATCTGCAGGAGTCCATCATCACCATCCGCTCGGACCGGTATGTGGTGCCGGTGAAGTCGGAGTATAAAAACTCCATCCCCGGCCTGGTTCACGACGTATCCTCCTCCGGCTCCACCTTCTTTATCGAGCCTATGGGGGTAGTAAAGGCCAACAACGAGCTGCGGGAGCTGGCCGCCCAGGAGAAAAAGGAGATCGAGCGCATCCTGGCCGAACTGTCGGCGGAGTGTGCCGCCCACAAGGAGGATATTCTGGAGGACTATCAGCTCCTGGTCTGGCTGGACGCCGTGTTTGCCCGGGCCAAGCTGTCCGTGAAGCTGTCGTGTACGCAGCCCAGACTGTCTGACAAGTATTTGCGCCTGCGGGGGGCGCGGCATCCGCTCCTGGACCCGAAGAAGGCGGTGGCCAACGATCTGGAGCTGGGGGAGCGGTTTGATACCCTGGTGATCACCGGCCCCAACACCGGCGGTAAGACGGTGACGCTGAAAACCATGGGGCTGATTACCCTCATGGCCCAGTGCGGGCTGCACATCCCGGCCAAGGACGACTCCACGGTACGGGTCTTCACCCGGGTGCTGGCCGACATCGGGGACGAGCAGTCCATTGCCCAGTCCCTGTCCACCTTCTCCTCCCACATGGTGAACATTGTGGGGATTCTGCAGGAGGCGGATGACAACTCCCTCAT
Source organism: uncultured Oscillospiraceae bacterium (assembly GCA_944385065.1). Taxonomy (GTDB): domain Bacteria; phylum Bacillota; class Clostridia; order Oscillospirales; family Oscillospiraceae; genus Lawsonibacter. The sequence goes on from CALWVX010000133.1 coordinate 1,987, forward strand.
CCTTTTTGATGAGCTGGGGGCGGGGACCGACCCGGTGGAGGGGGCCGCTCTGGCCGCCGCCATTATCGAGTCGGCCCGGGGAATGGGGGCCCTGGTGGCCGCCACCACCCACTACGCCGAGCTGAAGGTATACGCCATGACCACGCAAGGGGTGGAAAACGCCTCCTGCGAGTTCAATGTGGAGACCCTGGCGCCCACCTATCGTCTGGTGCTTGGCATCCCGGGCAAATCCAACGCCTTTGCCATCTCCCGGCGGCTGGGCCTGCCCGAGTATATTATCGAGAAGGCCGCCGCCCGGCTGGATGCGGAGAACGTGCGCTTTGAGGACGTGCTCACCAAGCTGGATCAGCAGCGGCAGGAGATGGAGAAGGAGCGGGACGAGGCCCGCCGCCTGAAGCTGGAGATGGAGCAGTCGGCCGCCAAGGCCAAGGAGTACCGGGACAAGCTGGAGGAGGAGCGGGCCAAAGTGGTGGAGAAGGCCCAGGCCGAGGCCCGATCCATCATTGAAGAGGCCCGGGCGGCCAGCGATCTGGCTATTTCAGAGCTGAAGGAGCTCCAGAAGCGGCAGGACCTGAACTGGCAGCAGGTCAACGACGGACGGGCCCAGGCCAGGCATCTGCTCAACGAGGCGGAGAAAAATATCGGCGGCCCCGTTCAGAAACCGGAGGCGCCCCCGCCCACCCGGGATGCCAGGGCGGGGGACACGGTGGAGCTGGTGTCCATGGGGACAAAGGCAACCGTGCTGTCGGTGAACAAGGACGGAACCCTTCAGCTCCAGGCGGGCATTTTGAAAATCTCTGCCAAGCAGGATGAGGTCCGGGTGGTGGAAGGGGAGACCCAGAGCCAGAAAGAGGCACGGAGGATCATTCGCCGGGCGGAGCACACCCTGCGCACCGCCGCCGCTCCCCGGGAGCTGGACCTGCGGGGCATGACCACCGACGAGGCCCTGATCACCCTGGAAAACTTCCTGGATACCGCCATGATGGGCAAGCTGGAGACCGTCACCGTCATCCACGGCAAGGGCACCGGGGCGGTGAGGAGCGCTGTGCGCTCCTATCTCAAGCGCAGCCGGTATGTCAAAACCTTCCGCCCCGGCCGCTACGGCGAAGGGGAGGACGGGGTGACCGTGGTGGAGCTGAAATAGCCCGAGGCGAAAAGGTGTCCAGGCGCATTCAGAGCGGCATCCGGACAGAGACATCGGTTCCCTGCGCCGCGCTGAAAAGCGGATTTATGACGGAAATGTACAGCGGCAGAGGGGGACGGAGATCAAAATTTGGGAACAATCATGGAAAACCCGAAATATCGTCCGTAAAATTTAGTCAAAAGCGCTGTCATATTTGTGAAAAATATCATTGACGAGATCGGGATAAATCTGGTATGCTAAATACACATCCTAATGACGAGGGCGGAGGTACGCGATATGTATAGTCAGGAAGCAGTCGTGAACAATCAGGTCGGTCTGCATGCCAGACCCGCTACTTTCTTCATTCAGAAGGCCAACGAGTTCAAGAGCTCTATCTGGGTCGAGAAGGAGGAGCGCAAGGTCAACGCCAAGAGCCTGCTGGGCGTTCTGTCTCTGGGCATCGTAAAGGGCACTCCCATCAAGCTGATCGCCGACGGGCCCGATGAGAAAGAGGCCATCGAGGCGCTGCAGAAGATGATCTCGTCTGACTTTTCCGAGTAACGCCAGGTATTTGAAAAAGCGCCGCGCTGCGGCGCTTTTTTTCATATGCGCCGGCGCAATGGCAGCGCCGGCGGACGGGGAGAGGAGGGGAGCGCGTGACCTTTGACGAATTGAAGGAAAAAGCCCACAGTCTGCCGCTGAAGCCGGGTGTCTACATCATGCAGGACGCCAAAAACACGGTGATCTATGTGGGCAAGGCCAAGGCCCTGAAAAACCGGGTATCCCAGTATTTTCAGGATTCCGCCTCCCACACGGAGAAGACCCGGGCCATGGTCAGCCAGATCGACCACTTTGACGTGATCATCGCGGACAGCGAGTTTGAGGCCCTGGTGCTGGAGTGCTCTCTGATCAAGCGTCATCAGCCCCGCTATAATATCCTGCTGAAAGACGACAAGGGCTATCCCTATATCCGTCTGTCCCATGAGGTATATCCCCGCTTCTCTCTGGCCGCCAAGGCGGCGGAGGATGGGGCCCGGTACTTCGGTCCCTATGCCAGCCGCCACAGCACCCAGGCGATTATCGACGCGCTTCGTACCGCGCTGCGCCTGCCCTCCTGCCGAAAAAAATTTCCCCGGGACATCGGAAAGGAGCGGCCCTGCCTGAATTTTCACATGGGCAAGTGCGACGGGTACTGCCGCTCGGACCACTTGAAGGAGCAGCACGACCAGGCCATTGCCCAGGCGGTGTCCCTGCTGGAGGGGCGGTTTCAGGAGGTACAGGACGATCTGACCGCCGAGATGGAGCGGGCGGCGGAGGAGCTGTGCTTTGAGCGGGCCGCCCAGATTCGGGACCGGCTGCGGGCCATTGAGCTGCTGGGCAAGCGGCAGAAGGTGGTGGCCGGTTCCCTGGCCGACACTGATGTGACCGGATTTTTCCGGGGGACGGCCAAGAGCTGTTTTGTGGTGCTCCACTATGTGGAGGGGGACCTGGCCGCCAAGGACTTTGATCTGATCGAGACTCCCATGGAGGAGGATGAGGAGGCGGTGCTGTCCTCCCTGGTGCGGGAGTACTATGTGGGCCGGAACCGCCTGCCCAAACAGATTCTGCTGCCCTGTGAGCTGCCTGATCAGGTGCCCCTCACCCGGCTGCTGTCGGAACAGGTGGACCGCCGGGTGGAGCTGATCACCCCCCAGCGGGGGGCCAAGATGGACCTGATCAAGCTGGCCAACCAGAACGCCGTGGAGG
>CALWVX010000134.1 GCA_944385065.1 uncultured Oscillospiraceae bacterium
TCGGACGAACAGGTGGCCCGCAGCGGAGACGACAGCGTGCGGCTGTCCGACCGGGGCGTGGCCGTCTATACCGCCGGAGAGGAGGCGGGGGTGCTGCCTCCAGTGCGAACCGCCGGGGAGGGGGCTCTGTTCGAGTGTGTGGAGGTCTGCCGACAGGTGGCCATGTCCGCCCTGGGTCCCCGGTGCGGGGAGGCCAGACTGTACCTGATCTCCGCCCGGACAGTCCAGAATGGCTACGAGATTGAGTTCGGATACAGCATGAACGGGGTTCCGGTTCAGCTGGAGGAGGGCTATGCCGCCCGCTTCCAGGTGTCGGACGGACGCATCCAGCAGTTTACCCTGTATCTGCGCAGTTATGTCTCCAATGGGGGGAGCAGCGTCGTTCTGCCGGTGCGGCAGGCGGTGGCCGCTCTGGAGGCCGAGGGCCTGGAGGGCCGGGAACTGCTTCTGGTCTATCCCGACGGGGGCGGAGACACGCTGACGGCGGGCTGGGCCGCCCGGGACAACACCGCGGGAAGGGAGTAACGAGATGCCCTGGACAAAGCTGAAAAACATCATCCTGCTGATTCTGGCCCTGACCAACCTGTTCCTGCTGATGATGGCGGCCAGCCAGGAGTTTCAGGCCCGGCGGGCCCGGGAGGAGACCTGGCAGGAGGCGGTGAGCTTTCTGGCCCGGCAGGGGGTGCAGGTGGACGAATCCATCATCCCCAGGTCCATGGAGCTGCTCCCGCAGACGGCCCAGCGGGACCTGGAAGGGGAGCGGGAGGCCGCCCGGGCGCTTCTGGGAGACGATGTGACCATGGAGGCCCTGGGGGGCGAGGTGTACCGATATTATAATGACAACGGCTCCATCCAGTTTCACAGCTATGGGGCGTTTTCTGCCCAGCTGGAACCCGGCGCCGTTCCGGTGGGCGAGGACCGGGAGGAGGACTGTCTGACCGCTCTGGCCGCCATCGGCTTTCAGGGAGAGCTGCTGGAGACACGGGGGGATGAGCTCACCTTCCGGCAGATCTGGGAGGACGCCCCTCTGTTTCAGCAGGAGGTGACCGTCCTGTGCGAGGGAGGCAGCCTGGTGGCCATGACCAACGGACACCGGCTGGTGGGACAGCCCCGGCAGGACTCCACCCGGCAGACCATTTCGGTCTCCACCGCCCTGGTGAGCTTTCTCAACGGGGTGAGCGCCCTGGGAGATGTGTGCAGCCGGATGGATCAAATTCAGCCGGGCTATGAGGCGGCCTCCGCTCTGTCGGGGGCCATGACCCTGACTCCCGTGTGGCGGGTGACCACCGATACCGGGGCCTATCAGCTGGACACCGTCACCGGTCAGGTGACCCGGCTGGAGTGACAGGCAAGTTCCGGGACGCCGGGGCATAGGATGCCGTGACGGCAAAACGGTCGGAGGAGGACTTTTATTTCATGTTGGATCGAAACAGCCCGGTGGGCGTTCTGGACTCCGGGATCGGGGGCTTCAGCGTGGTGCGGCAGGTGCAGCGCCTGCTGCCCGGCGAGGAGCTGATCTATTTCGGGGACGGAGCCCATGTCCCGTACGGCAACCACCGGGAGGAGGAGATCGTGGCCATGGCCCGGTACATGTTTTCCTTTCTGGAGAGCCGGAAGATCAAGGCGCTGCTGGTGGCCTGCAACACGATCTCCTGTGTGGTGGGCCAGTGCCGGGACGCGGTGTCCTGTCCGGTGTTCAACGCCGTTCAGGCGGGGGCGGACGCGGTGGCCGGGATTCAGGCGGATCCGGTGGGGGTGATCTCCACCGTGTTTACCCACAACTCCCGGATCTACCCCAAGAAGATTCTGGAGCGGAGCCCCAAGAAGGTGGTGGTGCTCAGCTGCGGCTGCCCGGATCTGGCCGGCCTGGTGGAGCACAGCCTGGGCGATCCCCGGGGGATGGATCAGGTGGAGGAGGAGCTGCGCCGGGAGCTGGGCCCCATGGTGGAGCGGGACAAAATCCAGTGCTGCGTGCTGGGCTGTACCCACTACCCTCTGGTGGCCGACCGCATCCGGCGGCTCTATCCCGAGCTGCCCCTGATTGACCCGGCGGAGGAGATGGCCCGGTCTCTGGCCGACTATCTGGAGCGCTCCGACCTGGCGCGGGAGGGCCGGGGAGAGGGGAAGCTGACCATCTATACCACCGGAGATGTGGAGGAGTACACGCTGCGGGCCCGCCAGGTGGGGCTGGAGCGGGTGGACAGCGTACAATTTTATCCGCCGATGGAGCTGTGCTCCTGAACCGGGCGGGGCGGGGACGAGAGGCCTTCGCCCCGTATGTTCTGCCTGCGGGCCCGTCCCGCCGATTGCGAGAAAGAGAGGCGTTTGAATGGAGAAGCTGACCTTTGCCGTACCCACCCTGTTCGGCCTGGAGGGGTTGTGCGCCGATGAGCTGCGCCGCCTGGGTATGGAGAACGTCCGGGCGGACAACGGCCGGGTGACTTGTACAGGGACGTTTGCCGACCTGCCCCGGCTGAACCTGAATCTGCGCACCGGGGAGCGGGTGCTGCTGGTGCTGGGGACCTTCCCGGCCGCCGACTTCGACGCCCTGTTTGAGGGCACCCGGGCCCTGCCCTGGGAGCGCTTCCTCCCCCGGGAGGGACAGTTTCCGGTGAAGGGCCACAGTCTCAACTCCGCCCTTCACTCGGTACCCGCCTGCCAGTCCGTCGTCAAGAAGGCCATTGCCGCCCGGCTGGGGGCCAAGTACGGCCTGAACACCCTGCCGGAGACAGGGGTCCTCTACCAGGTGCAGTTTTCCATTATGAGGGACGAGGCCGCCCTGATGCTGGACACCTCCGGAGCGGGGCTGCACAAGCGGGGGTATCGGGCCCAGGGCGTGGCCGCCCCCCTGCGGGAGACTCTGGCCGCCGCCATGGTTCTCCTGTCCCGGTATCGGGGAAAGGATCCCTTCTGCGATCCCTTCTGCGGGTCGGGGACCATCCCCATCGAGGCCGCCCTCATCGCCAAGAACCGAGCCCCGGGTCTGAACCGCACCTTCTCCGCTCAGAAGTGGTCCTGTGTGGACAAAAAGCTGTGGCTCCAGGCGGCGGACGAGGCCATGGACAAGGAATTTCAGGGGGACTATGAGATCTGGGGCGGGGACCTGGACCCGGCCGCCGTGGAACTGGCCCGGCACAACGCCGCGCTGGCGGAGGTGGACGATGTGATCCGCTTCGACGTGGACGACGCCCGCACCTTCCACTGGGGCGGGCTGTACGGCCGGGTGGTCACCAATCCCCCCTACGGCGAGCGAATCATGGAGCGGAAAGAGGCCGAGGAGCTCTACCGGGCCTTCGGCAGGGCCTGGAGCAAATTCCCCGAGGGGTGGAAGCTGTACCTGCTCTCCTCCCACACGGAGTTTGAGCGCACCTTCGGCAGACGGGCGGACAAGAAACGCAAGCTCTATAACGGCATGCTCAAGTGTGATCTCTTTATGTACCTGTAACGATGCATGTCCGGCCGCCGCAGGCGGCCGGACATACGAAAAAAGGGGGCGTCTATCATCCGCCACATTTTTGTCATCAACCCCGCCGCCGGAAAGCCGGAGAGCACCCGCCGGCTGGAGGAACAGATTGCCCGTCTGAGTGTTCCCCATGAGGTGTTTTACACCCGGGAGGCGGGAGATGCCCGGGTCATCGCAGAAGAGGCGGCAAAAGCGGGACAGCCCGCCCGAATCTACGCCTGCGGCGGGGACGGCACCCTCAACGAGGTGGTGAACGGAGCGGCCGGGCACGACTTCCTGGCGGTGACCAGCGTGCCCAAGGGGACGGGCAACGATTTTCTGAAGCTGTTTGGCCCTGATTATCGCCGGCTGTTCTATGATCTGGAGGCGCTGGCGGTCGGCCCCCAGACTCCCTTTGACCTGATGGACTGCAACGGGCTGCTGGGGCTGGACGTGGTGTGCGCGGGGGTGGACGCCCGGATTGCCGCCGGTGTCCACCGATACAAGGATCTGCGGTTTGTCTCCGGGAAGGGGGCCTACATCCTGTCGCTGGTGGAGAATATCTTCTGGAGAGGGATCAACCGGCCGATGACAGTGCGGATGGGGGAGCAGGTCTGGAAGGAGAGCCCCACCGCGATTTTGTGCATCTGCAATGGGCGGCACTATGGGGGCGGATTCATGCCGGTGGCCGACGCCATGCCCGACGACGGGGTTCTGGATGTGCTGCGGGTGGGCCGGGTGAGCCTGTTCACCTTCCTGCGGCTGGTAGGTCAGTATGCCAAAGGGCTTTACTGGAAGTACCCCCGGCTCATTGATGAGTATCACGGACAGGAGGTGTCCTTCTCCGCCCGGGAGGAGATCACGGTGGTGGTGGACGGAGAAGTGATGCGGGACACCGCCTTCACAGTCCGCCTGTCGGAAAAGAAGGTGAATTTTTTCTATCCCGCCTCCGCCTCTTATCAGCCCCTGCCCGGTCGGTCAAATTAGCACTGACACTCCCAGTTTGTGAACAGAAAGTAAATTCTTCTCTACCGACCCCCAAATTTTGAAAATTGGGGGTTGATTTTTTGGCGGGATCGAGGTATTATCATAGTCGAAGTTAGCACTTGATAAAAAAGAGTGCTAAATCAAAATTCAATTTTGCTGATTCAAAATTTACAACATACAAGGAGGAACCAGTTATGAAACTCAAACCCCTGGCTGACCGTGTCATCGTGAAACTGGTGGAGGCCGAGGAGACCACCAAGGGCGGCATCATCCTCACCGGCGCTGCCAAGGAAAAGCCCGAGGTGGCCGAGGTCATCGCCGTCGGCCCCGGCGGCATGGTGGACGGCAAGGAGGTCACCATGACCGTGAAGGTGGGCGACAAGGTGATTACCAGCAAGTATGCCGG
>CALWVX010000135.1 GCA_944385065.1 uncultured Oscillospiraceae bacterium
GTGTCCCGCTGGAAGAAGATCTCCGCCTGGACAAAGGCGTCATAGATGGCGTTCCAGGTCTCCTCGTCCACCACGGCGTCGGGGAGCAGGCCGGCCTTCCGCTGGCACTCCCGCACCGCCCGGGCGGTATCCTGGCCGAAGATTCCGTCCATGGCCGGGGCCTGGATGGCGCTGTCCAGCTCGGCCAGGATGGACAGCATATACTGCAGCACCTCCACCTCGCCCCCCCGGTCCCCCTCCCGGAGGGTGCCGGGGAACTGGAACTGAACGGCGTAGAAGGTCTGCCCCTTGCTGATGAGCTCGGAGAGCTGGAGCACCCCCACATAGAGATAGACCATCTTGTACCAGGTGGCCTTGCCCACGATGCCGTCCTGGGTCAGGTGGAAGATGCCCTGAAAGGCGAGCACCGAATCCCGGGTGGGCTGGCCGAACACTCCGGCCGCGGGGCTGACCTTGGGGATGGCGGGGTAGTTTTGGGAGATGCGGTTGAGCATGGCCTGGACCACCACCACGTCGGGCCCCGTGTCCCCCAGGCGCAGCGGACTGCCCGGATAGGACAGGGAGATGTCCCGAATGGGCGCCTCCACCACCAGCTCGATATTGTTGCCGTAATAGTGCTTCAAAATCTCCACCGAGTTGTACCCCTGCTGGGCCAGGGACTGGCTCCCCCACTGGGACAGGCCGTCGCAGGTGGTGGTGGTGCCGTTGCAGAACTTGGCGGCCAGGGGCTCCACAAAGCCCTGGCGGCGGATGTAGTCGTTGAAAATCTCGTCCACCACCTGGCTGATGTTTTCAAAGATGTTCCGGCCCCGGATAAACTTCTGGTCGTACTGGGTGGTGGAGGTGATCTGAAAATTGTACCCCCGGCTGGGATAGAACTCGGTGTACACCCGGTTCAGGGCGAAGGAGATGATGGCCAGCACATTGGCCCGGATGGCCGGGAGGTCCCAGGTGGGATAGATCTCGCTGGAGGCCACGTTCTTCACATACTCGGGGAAATCCACCGTCAGATTTTCCGCCCACTGACCGGGCAGGCCCAGGTGGACCGTGATGGTCCGGGGCACATAGGGGATGATGTTGACCATGGCTCCCCTCACAGGCTCTGGGGGGTGATCTCCCGCACGTCCAGATGCTCCAGGCTGCTCTCCCCCCGGGACAGGGGGATCAGCTCCATGGTCTGCACCGTCTCCACCCCGGAAAAAATCTGGACTCCCTCGGCCTGCAGCATGGCGTAGCCCGGATGCTCGGCCCACACGTTGCATACGCTGAAGGGAGGCGGCCCGCCCTGGCTCTGGGGGGAGGTGCTCTCCTCCAGCTGGGGGGCCGGGATGGTGATCGGCTGAATTTCCCCGCTGCTGTTGGTGGCCTGGACGGAGAGCAGGTTCATCTTCCCCTCCTCGCCCGGGGCGGTAACCACCACCGTGGCCCCCTCCACCGGGATCTGAGCGTGGGACACATAGACCCGCACCGTCAGTCTGCCCGCTGATTCCATTGTCTGTGCCTCCTGTCTGCGGGCGCGGCGCGCCCGCCTGATTTTCCCCATCCTATGCGCCGGGGGGCCGGACGGACACAGGGGCGGCCCCGTCCAACTTTTGATTGCATTTCCCCGCCGGCTATTGTACAATAAATTAAATATGGTACGCGGAAAGGAGGGGCCCCATTGAGCATGACGGTCATCCGGGCGGTGGAGCCCCGCAGTCCGGCCCACCGGGCGGGGGTGCGCCCGGGCGAGACGCTCACCCACATCAACGGCCACCCCATTGTGGACGTGCTGGACTATAAATTTTACAGCTACGACCCCCGGCTGGAGCTGCGGCTCCGGGACGCGGAGGGGAACGAGCGCACCCTCCGCCTGCACAAGGGGGAGGGGGAGGACCTGGGTCTGGAGTTCGAGACCTATCTCATGGACCGGGCCCGGTCCTGCGCCAACAACTGCATCTTCTGCTTTGTGGACCAGATGCCCCCGGGGATGCGGCCCTCTCTGTACTTCAAGGACGACGACGCCCGGCTGAGCTTCCTCATGGGCAACTACCTGACCCTGACCAACCTGTCCCAGCGGGAAATTCAGCGCATCTGCGATCTGCGCATCTCCCCCATCAACATCTCGGTCCACACCACCGACCCCCAGCTGCGCTGCCGGATGCTCCAGCACCGCCGGGCCGGGGAGGTGCTGGACATCATGTCCCGCTTTGCCGGGGCGGGCATCCGCATGAACTGCCAGATTGTCTCCTGCCCCGGTCTCAACGACGGACCCGTTCTGGCCCGCACCCTGGCCGATCTGGGCGGGCTGTACCCGGCGGTGGAGAGCGTGGCCGTGGTCCCGGTGGGGGTGACAAAATACCGGGAGGGGCTCTACCCCCTCTCCCCTTACACCCGGGAGCAGGCCGGGGCGGTGGTGGACCTGACCGAGGCCTTCGGCCGGGACTTCCTGGCCGGGCACGGCACCCGGTTCGCCTGGTGCTCCGACGAGTTCTACCTGCTGGCCGGCCGGGCGCTGCCGGACAAGGAGTCCTATGAGGAGATGAACCAGCTGGAAAACGGGGTGGGCATGCTCCGCCTGCTCCTCAGCCAGGCCGAGCTGGCCCTGGAGGACCCCCAGGTGGGGGAGCTGACCCCCTTCTCGGTGGCCACCGGGACCTCCGCCGCCCCCTTCCTCTCCCACATCCTCCGCCAGGCCCGGGAGAAGGTCCCCGGCCTGCAGGGCCGGGTCTACCCCATTGTCAACCGCTTCTTTGGCGAGACCATCACCGTCTCCGGTCTGGTCACCGGGGGCGACCTGATCGCCCAGCTCCGGGGCAGGGAGCTGGGAAAGCGGCTGCTGATCCCCTCCAATATGCTGCGCGCCGGGGAGCAGGTCTTTCTGGACGACGTCACCGTGGCCGACGTGGAGCGGGAGCTTGGGGTTTCCGTCACGGCGGTGGACGCGGAGAGCGGCTTTGACCTGGTGGACGCCATGCTGGGCCTGGAGCTGCCGCCTCCCGAGGCGGCCCGGCGGCGGGAAGAGACGGAATACTATCCATACAATCCATAGAGTGGAGAGTGAAGAGTAAAGAGTGGAGAAATGGAATTCGCCAAAGGCGAATGATTTCAAATGGTCCGGCTTCGCTGGGCGCCATATCTCAACTCTCCACTCTCAACTCCCCACTCTGATCAGAAAAGAGAGTGATGTAACGATGAAACCTCTTGTTGCTATCGTGGGCCGCCCCAACGTGGGCAAGTCCATGCTGTTCAATAAATTGTGCGGGCAGCGGCTGTCCATTGTGGAGGACACCCCCGGGGTGACCCGGGACCGGCTGTACGCCCAGTGCGAGTGGCGAAACCGGACCTTCGACATTGTGGACACCGGCGGCATCGAGCCGGGCACCGACGACCAGATTCTCTCCTTCATGCGGGAGCAGGCGGAGATCGCCATTGACAACGCCACCGTCATCGTCTTCGTGTGCGACGTGAAGACGGGGATGACCGCCGCCGACCAGGAGGTGGCCAACATGCTCCTGCGCTCGGGCAAGCCGGTGGTGCTGGCGGTGAACAAGGCCGACCAGGTGGGCCGGGAGAACCCGGACATCTATGAGTTCTATAACCTGGGGCTGGGCGACCCCATCGCCGTGTCCGCCGTCCACGGCCACGGCACCGGCGACCTGCTGGACGCCTGCTTTGAATACTTCCCCCCGGTAGAAGAGGAGGAAGAGGAGGATGACGTGATCAAGGTGGCCGTCATCGGCAAGCCCAACGTGGGCAAGTCCTCTCTGGTCAACCGGATTCTGGGGCAGGAGCGGGTCATCGTCTCCGACGTGGCGGGCACCACCCGGGACGCGGTGGACAGCTACTTTGAAAACGAGCAGGGAAAATACTGCTTCATCGACACCGCCGGCATGCGCAAGAAGTCCAAGGTGGACGACCGGATCGAGAAGTTCTCCGTTCTGCGCTCCACCATGGCCATCGAGCGGTGCGACGTGTGCCTCATCATGATCGACGCCCAGGAGGGGGTCACCGAGCAGGACACCAAGGTGGCCGGTCTGGCCCACGAGGCGGGCAAGGCCTGCATCATTGTGGTGAACAAGTGGGACGCCATCGAAAAGGACGGCAAGACCATGGACAAGATGCGCCAGGAGGTCATGCGGGACCTGAGCTATATGACCTACGCCCCCATCGTGTTCATCTCCGCCCTGACGGGGCAGCGGGTGGACCGGCTGTTCGAGCTGATCAACTATGTGAACAATCAGGCCGCCACCCGCATCTCCACCGGCATGCTCAACTCCCTGCTGGCCGACGCCACCGCCCGGGTCCAGCCCCCCACCGACAAGGGCCGGCGGCTGAAGATCTACTACATGACCCAGGTGGGGGTACGCCCCCCCCACTTCGTGTGCTTCTGCAACGACGCAAGACTGTTCCACTTCTCCTATCAGCGGTATCTGGAAAACCAGCTGCGCGCCACCTTCGGCCTGGAGGGCACCCCCATCCGCCTGACCATCCGACAGAAGGGCGACAAGGAGGGGTGAGAGGATGGACTTGACATACGCCATCGCAGGGTGGAATCTTCCCCTTCCGGTCATTTTCGCCGTCACGGCGGCGGCGGCCTATTTCTGCGGCTGCTTCAACGGGGCGGTCATCGTCTCCAAGTATATCCTCCACGACGACGTGCGCACCCACGGCAGCGGCAACGCGGGACTGACCAACTTCTACCGCACCTTCGGCGGGCCGCTGACCTTTGTGGTCATTTTGTGCGACGTGCTCAAGGCGGTTATCGCCATCTCCTTTGCCCGATACCTGTTTTTTGCCGGCTTCAGCATCCACCTGTCCGCCGCCGACACGGTCCGGTTTTACCAC
>CALWVX010000136.1 GCA_944385065.1 uncultured Oscillospiraceae bacterium
GTCCCCTACCGCCTGTACAACTGGGGCGGGGGCCTGGCCAACCTGCTGCTGGCTGTCCTGGCCATGCCGGCTGTGCTTCTGGGAAGTTCTCCCCTGCTGCGGGTGTTTGCCATGGCCCTGGCGCTGATCGGGATATGGATGGCGGGGACAAACCTGATCCCGATGCAGATCGGCGGAATTGCCAACGACGGGTATAACGCCAGAAACCTGGGGAAGGACCAGGCGGCCCTGCGGGGATATGTATTCCAGCTGCGGGCCAATGCCGCGCTGCTGGAAGGGCACTCACTGTCCGACCTGCCGGAGAGCTGGTTCCAGGTCCCTGACGGCGCCGATCGAGGCAATCCCTTCGTGGCGGGAATTGCCATGCAGGCTGCCGCCCGGAAGCTGGAGCTGGGAGCGGTGGAGGAGGCCGACCGGGAATTTCGGAGTCTGTTGGACCGGGAGGATCTGCTGGGGCTGTACCGGCTGGAGATCACCGGCGAGGTGATCTTCTGCGGCCTGCTCCTGGGGAGATCCCGGGGGGAGCTGGAAGCCCTGAGTACCCCTGAGCTGGAGAAATACCGGAAGGCCACCCGGCCCTATTTCCTCTCCAGGTCCCGCCAGGACTACGCCTGGGCCCTGCTGGCCGAGGGGGACCGGGACGCAGCGGCCCGTGCGCTGGAGCGGTTCGAGCGGGTGGCGGCCAACTCCCCCTACCCCGGGGAACTGGTTGGGGAGCGGAGGCTGCTGGAGCTGGTGCGCCGGACGGCCGGGCAGCGGGAGACGGAGGAAGGGAGAACCTGAGTCCTGAAGACCGGCCGCTCGGCGGAATTTGATGGAAATTTAATGAAAATTGGATTGCCACGCCCATATACTTTTGCTATACTGACCGTGTGCTTTGTAAAAGCAACCATAGAAAGGCGGGACAGAAATGGAATATGAGATTCAGGGCGAGACGACTCCGGTGGTCATCTGCCGGCTGAGTTCCGGGGAGTCCATGATCACGGAAAAAGGGTCCATGGTGTGGATGAGCCCCAACATGGAGATGGAGACCTCGGCGGGAGGACTGGGGAAGGCCTTTGGGCGGATTTTTTCCGGCGAGTCCATCTTTCAGAATATTTACACCGCACAGAACGGGCCCGGCATGATTGCCTTTGCCTCCAGCTTCCCCGGCAGCATCCGGGCGGTGGAGATCACGCCCGACCGCCCCATTGTGGTGCAGAAGTCCGCGTTTCTGGCAGCCCAGCAGGGGGTGGAGCTGTCCGTCTTCTTCCAGAAGAAGGTGGGGGCCGGTTTCTTCGGCGGTGAGGGCTTCATTATGCAGAAGCTGTCCGGACGGGGGACTGCTTTCCTGGAAATTGACGGCTGCGGCGTGGAGTATGATCTTGGGCCGGGGCAGCAGATCGTGGTAGACACAGGAAATCTGGCCATAATGGACGCCGCCTGTTCATTGGATATCCAGGCGGTGAAGGGGGTCAAGAACATGATCTTCGGGGGAGAAGGGGTGTTCCACACCGTGGTGACCGGTCCGGGGCACATTGTGCTTCAGACCATGCCCATCAGCGCGCTGGCCGGGGCCATCGCAGCGGTGCTGCCCACCAAAAACTGATTGGGCGCTTTTCTCAAAAAACCGGGGCGGTTTGCTGAAAAATTTGGCAGACCGCCCGCTTTTTGTTGACGCGGCTGGCGGAAGACGGTATGATGAAGACAGAAGCTTCACGCGTGGGAGGGATGGTTATGAAAAAAAGAGGGCTGCCCGGGTTGCTGGCCCTGTGTCTGATGCTGACGTTGGCCGCCTGCGGCGGAGGGGAGACGAGTTCCGAGCCGGAGGATCGCTCCGATGACCCCAGCGTCTCCGTTCTGGCGCCGGTTCAGGAGGAGCCGGAGGAACCCGAGTACCCCTATCTCAATCCGCTTACCGGAGAAGGGATCATGGAGGATCTGGCCCCACAGCGGCCTGTGGCCGTCATGCTCAACAATCTGTCCAGGGCGCTGCCCCAGGCGGGGGTGTCCCAGGCGGATGTGATCTATGAGATTGTGGCGGAGGGGGGCATCACCCGAATGCTGGCCCTGTTCCAGAGTGTGGAGGGAGTGGGGGAGATCGGCACCGTCCGCTCCGCCCGGGACTACTATGTCTCCCTGGCCTATGGTCACGACGCGGTGTTTCTCCACGCGGGAGGCAGTCCCCAGGCCTATGACACGATCCAGAGCTTGGGGGTCACCGCCCTGGACTGCGTGAACGGCCCCTATGAGGGGACGCTGTTCTGGAGAGATCAGGAGCGGCGGCAGAGCGCCGGCCTGGAGCACTCGGTTCTCACCTCCGGAGCGGTCATTCAGGAGCTGCTGCCCACCTACAGCCGGGTGGACCCGGACCACCGGGAGGGCTTTTCCGTGGGCTGGAGCTTTGACGAGGAGGCGCCCGCCGGCGGAGAGGAGGCCGAGGTGCTGACCGTTCCCTTCTCCTCCTATAAGACGGGAACCTTTACTTATGACCGGGACACCGGCCGCTATGAGATCTGTCAGCATATCAACGGAGCGGATCGGGATTATGTGGATGCCAACACCGGGGAGCAGGTGGAGGTGTCCAATGTGCTGGTGCTGTACACCGACGTGTCCCAGGTGCCGGGAGACGAGGCGGGCCGGATGAGCGTGCGCACCACCGGATCGGGGGAGGGACTTCTCCTTCGGGACGGGAGACTCTATCCTATTCGCTGGGAGCGGGAGAGCCAGGACCGGTGCTATGCATTTCAGGACGAGGCGGGGGAAACCATCCCCCTGGATGTGGGAGCCAGCTATATCAACGTGGTGAGCACTGGCGCCGACGTGACCTGGTCCTAGGATTTTTCTGAAATTTAACAGGAAAGTGCCGCTCCGCCCCCTTGAAAAAAGGGGGCGGAGGATGGTACAATAGCTACACCTGCATGGGGGAGCCTCCCCCGGGGAATGATCGAATAGAGAGGAAGTGGGACCTGAGATGGAAGGCCGAAGTCGTCACCGGGATACAGATCGCAGCCGCAGTCACAGACGACGGGCGGTGGAGCGCGGGCCGGTTTTCTGCCGGGCCCCGCTTTGCCGCCGGAATGGTTGACCCGGGGCCGGAGGGCCCGGGTTCTTGTCTGTGCGCGGCCACAGGGCTGGAGCGCACTTGAAAGGCGGCGGAGAGTTCCGCGCCGTTTTTCAAGTGTTCTCCCGCGCCCTGTGGCTTTTTGTGTCCTGCTTTCAGGTTTTGTTGAACTGAGAAAGGAGGAATCCGCATGCATGACAACTATGATCACGACCTGCTGATGGAGCTGGTGGAGCAGCACCAGTACCGCCGTCTGCGGGAGGAACTGTCCCAGATGAACGAGGTGGACGTCGCCGAGTTTTTGGATGAACTGGATGTGGAGCAGGAGATTCTGGTGTTTCGCCTGCTGCCCAAGGATATGGCGGCCGAGGTGTTCACCTATCTGGAGAACGCCGAAGACCAGGAGAAGCTGATCGGCGCCCTGAGCGACAAGGAGCTCCGGGAGGTGCTGGATGAGCTCTATCTGGACGACACGGTGGACCTGATCGAGGATATGCCCGCCAACGTGGTCTCCCGAATCCTGCGCAATACCGACGCCTCCACCCGCAGCCAGATCAATCAGCTGCTCAATTACCCCAAGGACTCCGCCGGGTCGATTATGACCACCGAGTTTGTGGATCTGCATCCGAACGCCACCGTCCAGGAGTCCTTTGCCCGGATCCGGAGAGTCGGACTGGACAAGGAGACTGTTTATACCTGCTATGTGACTCAGAACAGAGTGCTTCTGGGTGTGGTGACGGTAAGGCGGATGCTTCTGTCCGCTTACGAGACACGGATCGGGGATATTATGGAGACCAATGTGCTGTCGGTCAACACCCACGACGACAAAGAGGATGTGGCCCAGCTGTTCTCCAAATACGACCTGTCGGCCATTCCGGTGGTGGACGGGGAGAACCGGCTGGTGGGCATCATTACCTTCGACGACGCTATGGACGTCATCGAGGAGGAGACGACCGAGGACTTTGAGAAAATGGCGGCCATTCTCCCCTCGGATAAGCCCTATCTCAAGACAGGAGTGTTCGAGACCTGGCGCTCCCGGGTACCTTGGCTGCTGCTGCTGATGCTGTCGGCCACCTTCACTGGTATTATCATCACCAAGTTTGAAAGCGCCCTCACCGCCTGCGTGGTGCTGTCCTCCTTTATTCCCATGCTCTCGGGCACCGGCGGAAACTCTGGCTCCCAGTCCTCGGTGGCCGTCATCCGCGCCCTGTCCCTGGACGAGATCGACTTCTCTGATCTCATCGCTGTGGTGTGGAAGGAGATCCGGGTGGCCGTGCTGTGCGGAATATGTCTGGCCTGCGCAAACTTTGTGAAGATGATGCTGGTGGACCGGCTGCTGATGAACAACCCGGCGGTCACTCCCATGGTGGCCCTGGTGGTGTGCCTTACCCTGGTGTTCACCGTGCTGTGCGCCAAGATTGTGGGCTGCACCCTGCCCATGGTGGCGGAGAAGATCGGGATCGACCCGGCCGTCATGGCGGCCCCCTTTATCACAACCATTGTGGACGCCCTGTCCCTGCTGATCTACTTTGCCATTGCCACCCAGGTGCTGGGTATCTGAACAAGCACAGGTCGGCCCTCCGAACGGGAGGGCCGACTTATCATTTTGTCCATAACTGTTCCTACTATTGCAATATCGTCAGATTTCATATTTTTATGGACAAGAATAAGCGGCTAATATCCAAT
>CALWVX010000137.1 GCA_944385065.1 uncultured Oscillospiraceae bacterium
CGGATCTTGGCGTCGGTGGCGGTGTCCACGGCGGAGGTGGAGTCGTCCAGGATGAGCACCTTGGGCTTTTTCAGCAGGGCCCGGGCGATACACAGCCGCTGCTTCTGGCCGCCGGAGACGTTGTTGCCCCCCCGCTCGATGCGGGTGTGGTAGCCGTCGGGGAAGCGGTCAATGAACTCGTCGGCGCAGGCGGCCCTGCAGGCCTCCATGCACTCCTCGTCGGTGGCCTCCGGGTTGCCCCAGCGCAGATTGTCCAGAATGGTGCCCGAGAACAGGGTGTTCTTCTGGAGCACCACGGACACCTGGTTGCGCAGCGCCTCGGTGTCATAGGCCCGCACGTCCAGGCCGCCCACCTTCACGCTGCCCTCGTCCACGTCGTACAGACGGCAGATCAGGTTCACCAGGCTGCTCTTGCCGCTGCCGGTGCCGCCGATGACGCCGACGGTCTCGCCGGACTTGATGTGCAGGTCGATGTCCGTCAGGGCGGCCTTGCCGCTGCCGTGCTTATAGGAGAAGGTCACATGGTCGAAGTCGATGGCCCCGTCCTTCACCTCCATCACCGGCTGCTCCGGATCGTGGATGTCGGGGGTCTCGTCCAGCACCTCCCGAATCCGGCGGATGCTGGCCATGGACATGGAGATCATCACCACCACCATGGACAGCATCATCAGACTCATGAGCAGGGACATGATATAGCTGTACAGGCTGGTCAGGTCGGCGGTGCCCAGGGTGCCGTCCACCACAATGAAGTGGGCGCCCAGCCAGGACACCATAATGATGCAGAAGTACACGGCGATCATCATGGCCGGGCCGTTGAAGGCCAGCAGGCCCTCGGCCTTGACGGACAGGTCCCGCAGGTTCTTGGAGGCCCGGGCAAACTTCTGGTCCTCATAGCCCTCCCGGACGAAGGCCTTCACCACCCGGATGGCGGAGACATTCTCCTGCACACTGGCGTTCAGGTCGTCGTACTTGCGGAACACCTGGCTGAAGATGCGCAGGGTGACCACCATAATGGTCCCAATCACCACAACGAGAAACGCCAGGGCGATGAGGAAGGTGAGGCTCAGCTCCACGTTGATGATCATGCACATGGCAAAGCTGAACACCAGGGTCAGGGGGGAGCGCACCGCAATGCGGATGATCATCATGAAAGCCTGCTGCACGTTGGTGATGTCGGTGGTCATCCGGGTCACCAGGCCTGGCACGCTGAACTTGTCAATGTTGGAAAAGGAAAAGGTCTGAATATTGGCGTAGATGGCCTCTCTCAGGTTGGCGGCCAGGCCGGAAGAGGCGCTGGCCGCAAAGCGTCCGGCGGCCGCGCCGAAGGCCAGGCTCAGCATGGCCATGACCACCAGAACGGCCCCGTACCGGTAGACCGCGGGCAGGTGGCTGGCCTCCAGCCCCTCGGCGATCAGCCGGGCGGTGACAAAGGGCAGCAGGATCTCCATGATGACTTCCAGTGTGGTCAGACCAATACACAGAAAGGCGTCTTTCTTATAGACCCCAAGCTGCTGAATAACACGTTTCACGGTTGGGTTTCCTCCTTACTGTCAGGGTTCGATCGTGTGGACAGATTCCTCAGCATTTTCTTCTGCATCCGGTTCAGGTCAGCCAGCTCCTCCCGGGAGAAGCCCTCATACAGCCGGTCCTGCGCCCGGGCAATGGACTGATCCAGAAATTCCCGGACCTGCTCCCCTTTTTCGGTGACAAAGAGGAGCTTGCGCCGGTCATCCCGGGCGCAGGGCTCCACCCGCACATAGTCCTTCTCCCGCAGCCGCTTGACGACACCGGACAGGGCGGCCATGGAATAGCCCATCTCCCGGTGAATGTCGGTCAGGGAGATCCCCCCCTGGGAGTGATCCAGAATATACAGAAGCATATGCGCCTGAATGCCGGTCAGCCCTTTCCGGGCCATGGCCCGGCTGGCCGCCCGCTCCAGCTGAATGCTGATCTGTCTGTTGTCCCGGACCATTTCGTTCCGGTCCACCTCCATGGCGGTTTCACCTCCTCGGCGCCAGGTGTGAATAGTTTATTTGCGAATCATTCGGGCCTTTACTTTTATAGCACAATTTCCCTTGCATGTGAAATTCAAATCTGTTATTATCTATAAAGAATTTTTATCGCACTTCCGAATTACATAAAAGAACACAGGGGACAAAGGAGGACTTTGTTTGAATACCACACAGCTGCAGTGCTTCATGTCGGTCTCCAATTTTCTCAATTTTTCCCGGGCGGCGGAGCAGCTGGGCCTGACGCAGCCGGCGGTCAGCCACCAGATCAACACCCTGGAGGACGAACTGGGGGTCAAGCTCTTCTACCGCACCAGCAAGCGGGTGCGCCTGACCCAGGAGGGCCACCTGTTCTCCCAGTACGCCCGGGAGATTCTGGCGCTGGCGGGGGCCTCCCGGGCCAGACTGCGGGAGAGCCGGGAGACCGCCGCCATCCGCTTCGGGATCGGATGCCGCAGCTTTCTGGAGCTCTCTCTGCTCCGGCCGGTCCTGTCCCGGCTTCGGACACAGCTGCCTCAGCTTCAGCCCGTCCTGCGTCTGGTCCCCTTCGACTCCCTGGAAAATCTGCTGGAGGACGGGGACATCCAGGTCATGTTCGCCTTTCGGGAGTCGGCCCCCAAACGGGCGGTCTATCGGGAGCTGACCCAGCGGAGCGTGGCCTGTGTGTGCGCGCCGGACCACCCTCTGGCCGTCTTTGACCAGCTGACAGCGGCTCAGCTGCGCCATGCGGGGCGGTTCGCCGCCTATCCCCCCCACGGGGCGCCCCCCTCTCTGCTGTCTATTCAGGGCCAGATCATCACCGGACGCAGCACGGACCAGCTGGCCTTCTGCGAGGGGCTGGAAACTCTGTATACGCTGGTGGAAAGCGGATTTGCCTTCACCGTTGTCGCCCATCTGCCCCAGGTCCCGACACCCGGCCTGCGCACCATCCCCATGCCCGAGTTCCCTCCCCTCTCCTTCGGCGTGTCCCACCGCCAGGGAGAAGCCAGCCCCGCCCTTCGCCCTTTTCTGGTCGCCCTGCGGGACATCTTTCAGCCGAATCCACAGAATGCGGCAGAGCCGGACCTTTGAGGGTCCGGCTCTGCCGCATATCAGGACTTGTAATGAAGAGAGGGGTATCAGATTCAGTTTCCGGCAGCCGCCGCCAGCTCGTCCTGGAGGGTCTGGGCCAGGCCATTGGTGTCCTCGTTGATGGAGGCGTACAGATCCTGCACACCGGGCACAGCCAGAACTTCCTCGAAGAACTCAGGCTCATACTCGATCAGGGTCATGCCGCCCTCCTGCAGGGTCTCCTTGTTCTGGGTGTCGATGTCCACCAGCTGGACGCGCATCTCGTCGATGGCCTGATTCACAGCCTCCTGCAGGGCCTCCTGATAGGCGGGATCCAGAGAATCCCAGGAGTCCTTGTTGATGCTGATCTGGTTCACATACAGGATGTGGTTGGTGCAGGCCAGATAGTCCTGAACCTCGTTCAGGTTGGCGCCCACGATGGTGTCGGCGGCATTCTCCTCAGCCTCGATGTTGCCGGACTGGAGGGCGAAGTACACTTCGTTCCAGGCCATGGGGGTGGGGGCGGCGCCGATAGCCTCCCAGAAGGCCATGTGGTTGGTGTTCTCCATGGTGCGGATCATCAGGCCCTCAAAGTCGGCCAGAGTCTGCAGGTTGGTATTTGCAGTGGTCAGACGATAGGTGGCGTTCTGCAGGAAGCCAAGCAGGTGCCAGTTGGCGTTCTCAAAGGCCGTGTCCAGGGCGGCGCGGGTCTCGCTGTCGCCGTTGAGGACCGTCTCGATCTGGTCGCCGGTATAGGGGGCGAACACCATGGGCAGGTCGAAAATGGCCAGCTCAGGGCAGAAGCTCACCAGGGCCGCGATCTGGCTGCCCACCATGTCGATGTCGCCGCTCTGCATCTGGCGCAGCAGGTCCACGTCGGCGCCCAGCTCGCCGTTGATGTAGGTCTGGATCTCCAGCTTGCCGCCGGTAATCTCAGCGGCCTTCTCGGCGATCAGCTCGTCAAAGACCGCGCCGGCGGCGCCGGGGGCGGCGGAGTCGGCCAGGATCAGGCTCACGGAATCCAGGCTGTCATAGGCGCTGGTGTCGGCGGAAGAGCTGGGGGTGGAGGTGGAAGCATCTGGGGTGGAAGTGCTGGGAGTGGAGGTCGAGGAGCCGCCGCCACCGCCGCAGGCCGTCAGGGAGAGGGCCATGGCCCCCGCCAGCAAAAGCGCAGTCAGTTTTTTCATTTCAATTTCCTCCTCATGTAGAAGTTTTTATTTTTCCCGCTCCGAAGAGCGCAGATCACATCGGGAACGGCGGCTCAGAACTGAAGTCCGCCGTTTACGTCCAGCACCTCGCCGGTGGTCCAGGCGGCGTCATCGCTGCCCAGATAGGCCACGGCGGCGGCGATGTCGCTGAGCTCTCCCAGGTGTCCCAGGGGAATTCCGGCGGCCAGGCCGTCCTGCTGCTCCTTGGGCATGGAGGCGAACATCTTCCCCTTCAGGGGGCCGGGGGCCACCGAGTTCACCGTGATGTTCCAGGGGGCCAGCATATAGCCCAGGTTGATGGCCATGCCGTTGACTCCCGCCTTGCTGGCGGCGTAGTTCACCCCCACGTTCCGTCCGGTGCGGCCGCCGATGGAGGAGATGATGACGATGCGCCCGTACTTGCGCTGCTTCATACTGGGCACCACCGCCTTGCAGGTGCGGAACACGCCGCCCAGGTTGAT
>CALWVX010000138.1 GCA_944385065.1 uncultured Oscillospiraceae bacterium
GTGCTGGACACCAAGAACTTCACCATGCGCACCGGCGGCCGCACCTTTGAGGCGGCGGCCTTCCTGCGCCGCTCCGGCGCCGACACCGCCGAGGTGAAGAAGCTGTTCCAGAACGATCTGGCGGGCACCATCGCCAAATATTCCATCATCCAGAACGCCAGACTGTACCGGGACCACATCGCCGTGGCTGTGGCGGAAAAGCCGGTGGGCCGGGTGGTGGCCGCACAGGCGGCGGATGAGCTGCTGAACATCATCGGCATCGACACCTCCTTCGTCCTGTCCACTCAGGACGGGGAGACGGTGAACATGTCCGCCCGCTCCATGGGGGACACCAACGTGCAGGTCATTCTGGAGCAGCTGGGCGGCGGCGGCAACGCCGCGGCCGCCGGCGGCCAGGTGACGGGCAAGACGCTCCAGGAAGTGGCCCAGGAGCTGACCCAGGCCATCGACCGGTATCTGGAGTCGTGACCACACAGGCACAGCCTTTGTATTTTCCGCTTGAAAGGGGCGTCTTACATGGAACATCCAGGTTTCTGGCACCGCCGCAGCACACGGATTGCTCTGTATGGGATCATCTTTCTGCTCAGTCTGCTGGTGATCCTCGCCTCGAACTCCCTGGGTGAGGCCGCGCTCCGTCTCGTCCGGGACGGCTGGTACACGGAAGAGGAATACCGGACTGCCGCCGCGATCCGTCAGGCCGGGACTCTGACAGGGGCCATCTCTGGTCTGGGACTGGTCCTGGAGTCCTCCAAGCTGGGGGACAAGGACCGGAAGTAGGCCGTCTTAAATTAAATTCCTAACAATTCCATTGATGTGCAGGCGGCTTTCCCCGCCCCCACAAAATTGATTTGTCATTCTACATGAGGAGGAAACGAAACATGAAAGTGATTCTGCAGCAGGACGTACGCGGCCAGGGCAAGAAGGGGCAGCTGGTGGAGGTCTCCGACGGGTACGCCCGGAACTTCCTGCTCCCCCGGAAGCTGGCCGTTCTGGCCACGGCGGAGAACGTGAATACCATGAAGCAGCAGGAGAAGGCCCGCAAGGCTCAGGAGGCCGCCGAGAAGGCCGAGGCCGAGGCCACCGCCAAGAAGCTGGAGGGCCTGATGGTCAAGATTTCCGCCAAGGCCGGAGAGGGCGGCCGCCTGTTCGGCGCCGTCACTGCCAAGGAGGTCTCCGAGGCTCTGGCCGCCCAGCACGGGGTCAACATCCCCAAGGCCCGTCTGGTGCTGGATGAACCCATCAAGGCCTGCGGCGGCTATCAGATCAAGGCGAAGCTGGGATACGAGGTCACCGGCACGGTTAATGTCGTGGTGGTGGAAGCCTGATTTTCAGAATAGGAATAGAGAGTGAAGAGTAGAGCGTGGAGATCTTTATCTCCTCACTCCTTACTCTCCACTCTTCACTCTGACCTGACAGGGGTGGTGATGTACTTGCCAACTGAAGACGAGCTTCTCCTGAAGCAGCTGCCCCACTCCAATGAGGCGGAGCAGGCGGTGCTGGGCTCCATGCTCATCGACCCCCGGTGCATTCCCGAGGTCATTGACAAGCTGCGCCCGGACGACTTTTACGGGCAGCAGAACATGGAGATCTATGAGACCATCTACTCCATGTTCAACTACTCCCTCACCATCGACCCGCTGACCGTGCTGGAGCACATGAAGCAGAGCGGCTACTATCAGGAGTCGGTGACCTGGAACTACCTGCTCCAGCTGATGGACATCACCCCCACCGCGGCCAACGTGGGAGAGTATATCGACATTCTCAAGGACAAGACTCTCCTGCGCCGGGTGGCCGAGGCCGCCGGCGACCTGACCGCCATGATCCAGCGGGGCACCGACACCGGGCAGGACATTCTGGAGGCCGCCGAGCAGCGCATCTACGCCATCCGCCAGGGCCGGGCCGCCCGGGGACTGACCCCCATCTCCGCCGTTCTGATCGACGTATACGACCGGCTGGGGGAGCTGGCCGCCAGCGATTCGGCCATTCCCGGCCTGTCCACCGGCCTGCGGGACCTGGACCGGGCTATCTCCGGTCTGAACAAGTCCGACCTGATCCTGCTGGCCGCCCGTCCGGGCATGGGCAAGACCTCCATGGCGCTGAACATCCTGCTCAACGCCGGCAAGAAGTCGGGGAAAAACGTGGCCTTCTTCTCTCTGGAGATGAGCCGGGAGCAGCTGGCTCTGCGGCTGATCTCCAGCGAGTGCTTTGTGGACAACAAAAAGCTGGTCACCGGCAAGCTGTCCGAGCAGGACTGGGAGAGTGTGGCCGCCGCCGCCGACTCGCTGAACCGCTCCACCATCCTCATTGACGACGACTCCAGCGTCACGGTGGCCGACATCAACGCCAAGTGCCGCCGGGTGGACAACCTGGGCCTGGTCATCATCGACTACCTCCAGCTGATGCAGTCCGCCGGAGGCAAGAGCCGGGGGAACGAAAACCGGCAGCAGATTGTGTCCGACATCTCCCGCTCCCTGAAAATCATGGCCAAGGAGCTGGACGTCCCGGTGCTGTGCCTGAGCCAGCTGTCCCGGGCCAACGAGTCCCGTCAGGACAAGCGCCCCATGCTCTCCGACCTGCGGGAGTCGGGCGCCATCGAACAGGACGCGGACATCGTACTGTTTTTGTACCGGGAGGGGTACTATAACCGGGAGACGGAAAATCCCAACCTGGCAGAATGCATCATCGCCAAGAACCGCCACGGGGAGACCGGGACGGTGGAGCTGCAGTGGCAGCCCGAGTTCACCACCTTCAACGACCTGGAATGGCAGCGGGAGGAGTGACCAGGACGGAGAAGGGAGCCGAGCCGTGCTGAATTCAATGGAACAACTGATCCGACAGCTGGAGCTCATCCCCCCGGGCAGCACGGTGCTGTGCGCCGTGTCCGGGGGGGCTGATTCCGTATGCCTGCTCCACGCTCTGTACCGTCTGCGGTCCCGGCTGGGCTTCTCCCTGGCGGCCGCCCACTTTGACCATCAGCTCCGGGGAGAGGAGTCCCGGCGGGACGCCCGGTTTGTGGAGCAGTTTGTCAGCTTGTGCTGCGGGGCGCAGCATCTGTCCGACGGCAGGATTCTGCCTCCGGTTTCCCTGTACCTGGGCTCCGGCGACGTGGCCGGTCAGGCCAGGGCCCGGGGCGCCGGGCTGGAGGAGACCGCCCGGGAGATGCGCTATGCCTTCCTGCGCCGGGCCGCCGCCCAGGCGGGAGCCGACCGGATCGCCACCGCCCACACCGCCGACGACAACGCCGAGACAATTCTGCTCCATCTGACCCGGGGGGCCGGGCTGCGGGGGCTGGGGGGCATCCCGCCCCGGCGGGGGGAGATCATCCGCCCCCTTCTCACCACCACCCGCCGGGATGTGGAGGAGTATCTGGCCTTTTACGCCCTGCCCCACATGGAGGACAGCTCCAACCTCTCGGACGAGTTTTCCCGCAACCGGATCCGCCACCAGGTGATCCCGGTGCTGGAGGAGCTCTCCCCCGGCTTTCTGTCCCGGATGGAGGAAACCGCCGCCCTTCTGCGGGCCGACGAGGACTGTCTCACCGGACTGGCCCGGGAGCTGGCCGCTCAGGCCCGCCCTGCAGAGGAGGGCTTTTCCCTGGACGCCCTCGCCCTCTCCTCCGCCCCCATTCCCGTGTCCTCCCGGGCGGTCCGGCTGCTTCTGGGGCAGCTGTGGGGGGGGGATCAGAACTGCGCCCGGGTCCACTTGACGGCAGTGCTGGACCTGTGCCGGGGGAGCGACCCCTCCGCCCAGATTCATCTGCCCCACAACACGCTGGCCCGCCGGGTCTACGACCGGCTGGAGCTGTGTCTCCGCCGGGACGAAAGCGCCCCCCTCTCCCCTGCCGTCCTCCCTCTGCCTGGGAGGCTGACATGGGGCGGCTGGCTGGCAGTCTGCCGGACGGAACGCTACGAGGGGGGGCCACAGGGGCCCTGGGAATTCTGGCTGGACCGGGAGGCCGCCCCCTCCCTCACCCTCCGGCCCCGCCGGACCGGCGACCATCTGACTCCCGCCGGCCGGCCGGGAAAATCTTTGAAAAAATGGATGATCCAGGAGAAAATCCCCCGCCATCTGCGGGACACGCTGCCGATTCTCGACTGCCGGGGCGCGGTCGCGGCGGCCGCCGGGCTGGGGCCCGACCGGGCCTTTCTTCCCCGGCCGGGGCAAGCCGCCTGGCATATCGCCCTCGCTTCCGCCCCTGATCAAACCATCCCGCCAAAAGAAACAGAAAAGGAATGAAGCCGCGTATGTTGGAACAGGATATTCAAAAGATCTTATTCACCGAGGAGCAGCTGAAGACCCGGGTGAGCGAGCTGGCCCGTCAGATCGAACAGGACTATCGGGGCAAAGAGATCATGCTGATCAGCGTGCTCCGGGGCTCCTTCATCTTCATGGCCGACCTGTGCCGGGCCATCGACCTGCCCTGCACCCTGGATTTCATGGCGGTCTCCTCCTATGGAAAGGGCACCAGCTCCAGCGGACAGGTGCAGATCACCAAGGACCTGTCTGAGGATATTTCGGGCCGGAATATCATTGTGGTGGAAGATATTCTGGACAGCGGCAACACCCTGTACTATCTGCTCCGGCTGCTGGAACACCGCCACCCCGCCTCCATCCGCCTGTGCACGCTGCTGGACAAGCCGGAGCGGCGGGTGAAGCCGGTGGAAGTCCACTACACCGGCTTCACCATCCCCGACGCCTTCGTGGTGGGCTACGGGCTGGATTACGC
>CALWVX010000139.1 GCA_944385065.1 uncultured Oscillospiraceae bacterium
TCCACAGTGGCAGAAGCGGTGTTGTCCGCACCGGTGCTGACATCAGCCTCCATACCCTGTTTGGGAACGACAGTCCATGTATTGGTATTTTCGTCCTTTTCCGCCGCATAGCCGGTGGGGCAGTAGGCATTTACATCAGTGGAGAAGGTGCCACCGGTAATGGTGAGAGTCGGGGCAACTTCGCACTCAACTTTATTTGTTCCATTTTCAGAACAATAAACATCAATGCTTCCAGAAATAGTATTCTCCGCCGTATTATCGACGGTCATCGTGGGAGCCTTATCCCGATAAGAATTATTCAGCCAGTGCATCAGGTCAATGGCCACTAGTCCATTTCCATATGTGCCGCTGATATTGACGTTGGTAAGGCTCATGTCTCCGTAGTTGCTGGAGATGATATACTGTGTAACACCGGATCCCATCAGAGTGAGATCCTCCAGAGTCAGATCACAGTAGTTCTGAATCAGCATTCTTGTGCCCGTGCTGTCGGCAGCGACCTGAATGGTACCGTTCTTCAAAGTAACGGTATTCCCCTTTTCCAGGTGGAAGCCCTGGCTTTCGTACCCAGCAGAACCGACTGCCGGATCATCACAGGTATAGACATGGCCGCCAAAATCAATCGTCAGGTCTACACCCGTAGCTCCTTTACTGTTGAACAAACCAATTCCGCTGCCCTGCGCATCTTTCAAAAGCGTCACAGTGCCAGACTTGCTCTCAGAGGTGACGATTGCCTCAACCGCCTCCGCCAGAGTCTGATAATACTCATCGCCCACCTGGGCCACAGAATTGTCGGCATTCAGCTCAGACACGACATAGTCGTCGCCAGACTTCTCGCAGATATAGCCG
Source organism: uncultured Oscillospiraceae bacterium (assembly GCA_944385065.1). GTDB lineage: Bacteria > Bacillota > Clostridia > Oscillospirales > Oscillospiraceae > Lawsonibacter. The sequence continues at coordinate 847 of CALWVX010000139.1, forward strand.
TCGGCAACGTAGTCGCTCACGTCTTGGGAGAAGGTGCCGCCGGTAATGGACCAAGTCGCACCGGTCGTTGTCAACAGATTGCCCGTAAACTCCCCGCCAGATACCGTCAGCTCACCTGCGTTGTAGGCGGTATTAAAGTGTCTGTTCTGCAACGCATCGTAACCCTCGGCCTCAAAAGTACCGCCGTAAATCGTTGCAACATTATTATTCTGCACCGCCGCCTGGGTAACATTGGTAATCAGACCGTCATAGATCACCAGCTCAGCGTTATCATCATTTTTGATTGTATTGATTCCTCCGCTGAACGTACCGCCGTTGATGGTCAGCTGGGGCTCAGCTTGGTTCGTCCCCTCCACATAACCAGAACGCTCATTAGTTTCTGTGTAACTATAATACCCATTGGCAATCAGGCTGGAAAACGCACCGTCCTGCTCCACGGTAACGCCCTCATTGATGGTCATAACGCCGTGGTTGAGGATGTTATAATAAGAATTCCCGCCGGAATTCTCCGTCGAATCTCCGTTCTCCTGGCTGCGGGTATACTTGCCGCCATTCAGCGTCACAGTACCGTTATTGAAAATAGCCGCTTTCCCATTGCTGACATTATCAACCGTCCCCGCACCGTTGATCGTCAATTCGCCGCCCAGTTCAACATAAATCGTGTCTTTTGTCTCTTCGGCGGTGTCGTTAGTAATGGTATATTCATCCAGGTCAAGAACAAGCTCGTCATCGCTCGAAATAACAATATTTTCCGTCAAATCACCAATCAGCTTTACGCTTGTCTCTCCGCCATCCAGGGCATCCGCAACCGTCTGATAATTATCGTTCCGGCCCTGTACAATATACCCTTCGCCGGGACCTCCTGTGCCTTCTTCCCCGCTCCCCACTTCATCAGTAGGCTCCGTCCCCTGCTCGGGGTCCTCAACAGGGGTCTCCGTATCCGTCGCGGACTCCTCGTCCGTCGGAGTCGTGGCCCCTTCGTCCGAGGGTTCATTGGTCAGAACTTGTTGTTCTGACCCGACCGGCTCCGAGCCGGTCCGGTCCTCCGTCCCCTCCGCCAGCGCCGTGACCGGCAGCAGGGACAGGGCCATGGCCAGAGTCATGGCGATGGCTAACAATCGTCTTTTCATGCTCTCACTCCTACAAAAAAATTATTTTGACGATTTGCTGGGGCTGAAATAACGCCGCATCCCCGGTCCGCCGGAGAGCGGGAAGCATGGGACAAAGGGGCGGCGCTGTTTCCAAAGAGAATGATTTTCCCCCTGCGGGGGCAGGATATGGTCATTATACTCTATATATAGGTCATAGTCAATAGATAGAGTATGGTAGCCTTTTCCTGGTGATATGATATGATCAGCTATAAACCCTTCTATCAGACGCTCTATCAAAAAGGGGTCACGGAATATCAGCTCATTTTCAAGCAGGGGGTCACCGCCAACACCCTCCACCGCATGAAGCACGGCAAGGCCATTACCACCACCACCCTGAACACCCTGTGCGAAATTCTGGGCTGCCGGGTGGAGGACATCCTGGAGTATGTCCCCGACCAGAGCTGACGCCCCGGCCCCGGCGGAGCGGCGAAAGGGACGAACACGCCCGCGCCGCCCCGATTTTCACCCCTATCATACCACATAATTTTCATTTTGTACAGTTTTTTCCGTCGAAAAAACAGAAAACGTCAAAAAAGCCCGCGGTCCCCGATGGGGGCCGCGGGCGAACGGTTCGGAACGCCGGAACGCTTACTGGTGGGACAGGATCAGGTCCTTGGCCCGGCCGGCCCGGAGGACATAGCTGTCCAGATCGTGGTTGAGCAGGTCCCGCACCCGCTTGGACAGCTCCATGATCTTGGCGCAGTCCACGCCGGTCTCGATGCCGGACTCCTCGCACATGTTCAGCACGTCCTCGGTGGAGATGTTGCCCGCCGCGTTGGGCACGAAGGGGCAGCCGCCCAGACCGCCGAAGGAGGTGTCGAACTGGGTCATGCCCGCCTCCATGGCCGCCATGATGTTGGCGATGGCCAGGCCGCGGGTGTTGTGGAAGTGGAGCCACCAGGAGACCTGGGGGTACTTCCCGGCCACATGCTCACACATCTGATACACCTGGTTGGGCACGGCCATGCCGGAGGTGTCGGACAGGGAGATCTCGGTGATGCCCACGTTCAGATAGGCCTCGATGATGGACTCCACGTCGGCCAGGGGGATGCGACCGTCCCAGGGGGAGCCGAAGGGCATGGAGATGGAGCCGGAGATAGCGATGCCGTGCTCGCCGGCGGCCTGGACACACTGGGCGAAGCCGGCCACGCTCTCCTCCGGGGTCATGTTCAGGTTCTTCAGGTTGTGCTGGCGGCTGGCGGAGACGTTGAGCTTGACCTTCTTGCAGCCGCAGTCCACCGCCCGCTGGACGCCCCGCAGGTTGGGGATCAGGGCCCGCAGCTCCACCCCGGGCACCTGGCCCACGGCCTTGTAAATCTCATCGGTGTCGGCCATCTGGGGCACCGCCTTGGGGTGCATGAAGGAGCCTACCTCGATGACTTTGAAGCCGGCGTCGATCAGGCCCCGGAGCAACTCGATCTTCTCCCGGGTGGGCAGGATGGTCTTCTCGTTCTGGAGCCCGTCCCGCAGGCCCACTTCGCACAGGGTAATGGCGGAAGGCAGGGTGTTCATGGTAAAACCTCCTCAAGTTTCCCCGGGGAACGGGGGTCCCGCCGGGCGTTTTTGCATTCATTCTAACGTTATCATAGCCCAACCCTTTCCGGGAATCCAATACAAATTTTAAATCGTGCCATAGAACCGGCACATCGGACCGGAAGGGGCGGGAAGCGGGAGCTCCCCGCTTTCAAAGCCGCCCCGCCCGGAGGGCCGGGCGGGGCGGAATGCCTGGGTTTTCTGTGGAAGCTCACCGGCCGCACAGCGCCCGGGCCTCCCGGACGATGTGCTCGGCGGTCAGGCCGTACAGCTCCAGCACCTGGTCGGCGGGGCCGGAGCAGCCGAACACGTCCTCCACCCCCACCCGGCTCACCGGAGTGGGGCAGGCGCGGCTGAGGAAGGAGCAGACCGCCTCCCCCAAACCGCCGATGACGCTGTGCTCCTCGCAGGTGACGATTCTGCCGCACTCCCGGGCGGCGGAGAGCACCAGCTCCTCGTCCAGGGGCTTGATGGTGGGCATGTTGATGATCCGGGCGGAGATGCCCTCCTTCGCCAGCTCCTCCCCCGCGGCCAGAGCCCGGTCCACCATCAGGCCGGTGGCGATCACGGCCACGTCGGAGCCCTGGGTGAGCACCTCGCCCTTACCGATCCGGAAGGTGTAGTCCTCCTCCCGGTGGAACACGGGGACGGCGGAGCGGCCCAGCCGGATATACACCGGGCCCTGATACGCATAGGCTGCCTTCACCATGGCCCGGGCCTCCACGTCGTCGGCGGGGCACATGACCACCATGCCGGGGATGGAGCGCATGAGGGCGAAGTCCTCGCAGCACTGGTGGGAGGCCCCGTCCTCCCCCACCGACAGACCGCCGTGGCTGGCGCAGATCTTCACGTTCAGGTGGGGGTAGCCGATGGAGTTGCGCACCTGCTCGAAGGCCCGGCCGGCGGCGAACATGACAAAGCTGGAGGCGAAGGGCACCAGCCCCATGGCGGCCGCACCGGCGGCCACCGCCATCATGTTCCCCTCGGCGATGCCGCAGTTGAAGTGGCGGCTGGGGAACTCCTTTTTGAACACCCCGGACTTGGTGGACCCGGCCAGATCGGCGTCGAAGACGATGACGTCCGCATGCTCCCGTCCCAGCTCCACCAGGGCGGCGCCGTAGCTGTCCCGGGTGGCGATCTTTTTCACGTCGGCCATCTCACATCGCCTCCACTTCTGCCAGCCGGGC
>CALWVX010000140.1 GCA_944385065.1 uncultured Oscillospiraceae bacterium
CAGCATCCGGCAGGGACCGCACCAGTCGGCCCAGAAGTCCACCATCATCAGCTTGCCCTCTCCCAGGGCCTTGTCGAAGCTCTCTTTGTTAAACTGGATCATCGTCGTTCTTCCTTTCTATATTTTTCAACTTGTCTGATGGTCTCGGTCCAGATATTCGCAGGCGGACAGGGCGGCCACATGGCCCTCCCCCACCGCCTTGGCCACCTGAAGGGGGCCGCCGGTGCAGTCGCCGGCGGCAAACACGCCCGGCACATTGGTGGCCATGGCCCGGTCCACCCGGATGTAGCCGTTCTCGGTCTCCAGGGCGGGCAGCAGATCGGTGGGGGCCACCGTCTGGCGCAGAATGAAGATCCCCGCGCAGGGGAGCAGCGCGCCGTCGGCCTCCAGTCCGGTTACCGTCCCTTCGCCCCGAACGGCCAGCCTGGACGCCTTCACATAGGGGATCGCCGGGTCCAGGTCCCGGGGCTGCTGCGGGGACACATAGGTAACCTGGCATCCCAGCTCCTTCAGGTAGTTGGCCTCATGGGGGGCGTCGGCAGAGCGGCCCACCACAATCACCGGCCTGTTCCGATAGAGCATCCCGTCACAGGTGGCGCAGTAGCTCACCCCCCGGCCCAGGTACTCCGTTTCGCCGGGATATTTGGCCTGCCGCACCACGCCCGGGGCCAGGATCAGGGCCCTCCCCTGATACACCTGGCTTCCCACCGTGACGGCAAAGCCCTCCCAGGCCATCAGTGAGATGACCTTGCCCACCAGAAAATCAGCGCCCGCCTCCTGCGCGTGGGCGTGAAACTCCTCCAGCAGCTGCGCGCCGGTGCGGCCGGGCAGGCCCAGATAATTGTCCACCCGCTCGGCCCGGGCCAGCGGGCTGTCCTGCCAGCGGCCCCCGATTACCAGAGCGGTCTTATCCCGCCCCCGGGCGGACACCGCTGCCGCCAGTCCCGCCGGTCCGGAGCCCAGAATCAACAGATCATACGTCATTTTCTTCACCCGCTTATTGTATGCGCTCCGCGAAAGCCTATTCTCCTTCTGCCGGGTACAGCATAATCATACCCCGGCCCGGCGCGATCTTCTGTGACTTTGTCACATCGGGACTCCATCCGGCATCCCTCGTCATTTTCGACAATTCTGAAAAAAGATCCTCCGGCCTCTTGATTATTTCTCTTGAAGCGCTATACTAAAGAATATAAATAAGTCGTTAAGATTCTCATTTCATTTATAAAGTTTCTATAAATATCAAAAGGGGGAGGTGTTCCATATGACCGGAGGAGGGATCATGCTGGTCGCCATTGTGGTGCTGCTGGTCATAGGCGTGGTCGTAAGCAATGTCAAGAAGAAGCATTAACCAAATGGGCCCACAAGCCGGCGCCGGGAAGGAGAGAGCCCGCGCCGAACAGGTTGGAGAATTCCGGCGGCCGTCCTTCTGGACGGCCGCCGGAATATTTCAGGACTCCCGATCCTCTCCGAATGCACGGCGCAGCAGCCGCAGGTTGGTCTCCGCCATCCCCCGCCAGGCCTCCGGGCTGGGCACCGGGGCCTCAATGCTCACGCCGCCGTCGTAGTTCAGCTCCTTCAGCGTCCGAACATACCGGGGGAGCATCTCCTCCTCCCCCTCCATGGTGGTGAAGTACCGCCGCCCCTCCAGACGGGCGATGTGGGTATGGAGGGGCGTAATCCCCGCCTTCCGCAGCACCTCCGGGTCGTCCCCCTCCCAGCGCAGGTGGTAGTAGTCGCACAGCGCCCCCACATTGGGCAGGTCCACCGCCCTGGCCATATCCGCCGCGTCGGTATAGTGGTTGAGCATATTGGTCTCCCAGCGGTTGTTGTGCTCGATCACCACGGTCACCCCGTGGTCGCCGGCCAGCCGGCCTGCCCGCCGCAGAAAGGCGGCGATCTGGTCAAAGGCCCGTTCCCGGGGGAACCCCTCCGGGCAGCTCCGGGACCAGGGGCTGCCGAACACCGCATAGGGGACCTTCAGCCTCTCCAGACGCGCAAAGGCCCTGGTCAGGTAGTCCTCCAGCTCCCCTTCCGGGGTGGTCTCCTCCCCCGCAAGCTGGAACTGGGCGGGCATGAAGTCGTTGCAGGACCGACAGGGCAGCTCCAGCCCCTCCAGCGTCCCCTTTACCTGCCGGAACGCTTTCTCCTCCAGCCCGGTGATCCGCCTCATGGGAAGCTCGATATAGTCATAGCCCAGCTCCTTCAGCACCGAAGCATAGGCGGCTCCGGCCAGGCGCTCCGCGCCGGGCAGCATGTTGACACAGCATCCGAATTTCATAACGTTTCTCCTTTCGCAGGCCTTCTCTCCCGTCAGTTTCCCAGCAATCAGCACTGTCTGGCATTGCCGTTCCGGCTTGCTTCTGGCATCATTATAAAAGTCGGTTCATGATAAGTCTAATACTAAAAAATTTTATTTTTAATAGTTTTAAACCGCAAAAAACGTCCGTGTGTCCTTTATGCTCCAAAGCCTATCTTTTCTTTTCCCTCCCCAGCTCCTCCCTGGCCTGCCGCAAAAATTCCTCGTCCTTGTCGTCCAGGGCGTGGAGGCCGGCGGTCTCCTCCATGTGGTGGGTGAACTCGTGGGCCACGGTGGCAAAAATTTCATCCTTCCAGGTCTCCTCGTCGTCCTCCGCCATCAGGGCGGCAAAGGAGCCGTAATAGAGCACAATGTACCGCCCCAGCATATCGTGGCAGTACTCCCCCATGATGTACATCTCCCCCGGGGGAAACTCCGGGTCTGGCCTGGCCTCTTCCTCCAGCTGGATTCCCCCGTCCAGCTCCTCAAAGAAGGCATCGGGAAAATCCTGGGCAATCTCCTCCAGCCAGTCCCCCATCTGTTCGTAGGTGGGCACCATCCGCTTCCCCTCCTCTCAGTCGTCCGCCCGCCGCCGCAGCAGGGACAGGGGGGATGCGGGCCGGGGGAGCTTCAGGTAAAACTTCATCTGGGGGGTGCGGACCTGGTCCAGGGGCGCTCCCGCCTCATCCCGCAGGTCCTCCGCCCGAAAGGCCACAGGGGCCTCCCCCGGCCCCACCAGCTCCAGCTCCTCCCCCCGGGAGAACTTGTTGTTCAGGGACAGCAGGGCAAGTCCATCCCCGCCGCAGGCGTGCACCTTGGCCACAATCTGCCAGCCCCGGATATACCGGGCGTCCCCGGTGTACTGGCCCGGCTGGCCGAAGTAGAAGCCGGTGGAATAGGGCCGGTGGCTGATGTGCTCCACCTCGTCCCGCCAGACGGGGTCCAGGGGTTCTCCCGCCAGGGCGGCGTCCAGGGCGTGGCGGTAGGCCCCGGTGACCACGGCGGCGTAATAGGCCGACTTGGCTCGGCCCTCCAGCTTGATGGAGTCCACTCCCGCCTCCAGCAGCTCCGGAATGTGGTCGATCATGCACATGTCCCGGGAGTTGAGAATATAGGTCTCTCCGTTCTCCTCAAAGACGGGGAAGAACTGCCCCGGCCGCTTCTCCTCCACCAGGGCGTACTGATACCGGCAGGGCTGGGCGCAGGCCCCCCGGTTGGCGTCCCGCCCGGTCATGTAGTTGCTCAGCAGGCACCGGCCCGAGTAGCTCACGCACATGGCCCCGTGGGCAAAGGCCTCGATCTCCAGCTCCCGGGGGGTTCTGGCCCGGATCTCCCGGATCTCCTCCAGACTCAGCTCCCGGGCCAGGATCACCCGGCTGGCACCCAGGTCGTGCCAGGCCCGGGCGGCCACATGGCTGACCACGCTGGCCTGGGTGGAGATATGGACGGCCACATGGGGGGCCCAGCGCCTGGCCAGGGCCAGCGTCCCCACGTCGGCCAGAATGACCGCGTCGACCCCCGCCTCCTCCAGCAGCTCCAGCCACTCCGGCAGCCGGTCGGCCTCCCGGCAGCGGGGCATGGTGTTGCAGGTCACATGGACCCGGACCCCCCGCCCGTGACAGAAGTCCACCGCCCGGCGCAGCTGTTCCGGGGTAAAGTTGTCCGGAGCGGAACGCATTCCGAATTCGCTCCCCGCCAGATAGACCGCGTCGGCCCCATAGGCCACCGCCATCTCCATCCGCTCCCAGTCCCCCGCCGGGGCCAGCAGTTCCATTTTCCGCTCCATGCGCTCCACCTCTGTGCTGTAAAATTGGGCGGGGGCGAATGCCCCCGCCCGTGCCCGGTCAATTTTTTTGTCCCTGTGTGGCAAAAGGTCTGACAGCAGCTTCCGCCTCTGCCAAAAAGCCCTCCTGCCGGGCGTTCCCGCGGCCGCAGCCGCAGGAACCAAATGACGCTTCCGCAAAATCGGGACCAGCCATCTCGTCAAAATCGAGGTCCCAATCCTGCACAGCCCCTGGAACAGGCGGCGCGGCGACGCGCCGCCTGCTTGATCACTGATAGCGCTCCTGGCTGGCCAGGAAGTTCTGCAGCTGGTCGTAGGTCTGGAAGAAGGAATGGGTCCCGTCGTCTCCCAGGGCGTAGTAGAAATAGTTCGTGTCCGCCGGATTCAGGGCCGCCGTAATGGACTCCAGGCCCGGGTTGGCGATGGGTCCGGGGGGCAGTCCCCGATACAGATAGGTGTTGTAGGGGGAGTCGATCTCCCGGTCGGCGGCGGTAGGCTCGTGCCCGCCGTTGATATAGACCAGGGTGGCGTCGATGTTCAGATAGCCCGCCGTCTCCGCCTGGGGATTGTTCAGGCGGTTGTAGATGACCGAGGCGATGTTGGCCTGGTCGGTGCCGTC
>CALWVX010000141.1 GCA_944385065.1 uncultured Oscillospiraceae bacterium
AAGGCTTCTGGCGCGGACTGATCGACACCCTGTGTGTCGTGGCCGTCGCGCTGGGCCTGGCGGCCTCTCTGGGCGCTGGCCTGTCCCTGATCGGCACCGGCCTGGAATATAACTATGGAATCGTGCAGTCCCCCGCCATGTGGGTGATTCTGGTGCTGGTGATCACGCTGCTGTTCACGCTGACCTCTGTCTCGGGTCTCAGCAAGGGAATCAAGTGGCTGGCGGACCAGACCGCAAAGCTGTTTTATGTCCTGCTGGCCTTCGTCATCGTCGTCGGGCCGGTGGTATACTGCCTGAATCTGATGAACGTGGGCCTGGGCACCTGGCTGGACAACTTCTGGACCTGGGGGCTTGACCCGGGCATGAAAGACGGCGAGGCGCTGGTCACCTGGTGGACCATGTACGCCTGGTCCATCTGGATCGCCTATGCGCCCATGATGGGAATTTTCTTCGCCCTGATCTCCTACGGCAGAACCATTCGGCAGTTCCTGACCGTCAACTTCATTCTGCCCGGCGTGTTCGGGATCATCTGGATCGCCTTCTGGGGCGGCACGGCGATGAACTGGCAGACCAACGGCGTGGTGGACATTGTGGGCGTCATCTCAGAGCTGGGCGCCACATCCGGTCTGTGGGCCTTTGTGGAACAGCTTCCCCTGGCCGTGATCATGGCTCCGCTGATCATGCTTCTGCTGATCTGCGGCTTTGCCACCACGGCAAACACCATGGCCACCAGTATTTCCGTCGTCTGCTCCAAGGGGCTGACCTTTGAACAGGAGCCCAGCAACTGGATGAAGTGGCTGTGGGGCGGCCTGATCGGAATCATCGCCGGCGTGATGGTCTGCTTCGGCGGCGGAGAGCAGGGCGTGGACGGCGTCAAACAGCTGTCAGCCGCCGGCGGATTTGTGGTTCTGTTCCTGTTCATCCTGCAGATGTTTGCGGCGATCAAGGTATTCTTCTTCGAGCAGGGCAAGGTGAAAGAGGTCTACCTGTCCAAGGAGTCTCAGCAGCAGGCGGACGAGCCCGCCGCGCAGACGGAACATCAGGAATAAGGAGGGGGCACAACATGTCAGATCCAAGGACCATACAGAAGGTCTTGCTGGGTCCGCCCCTCGGCCTGGAACAGCTGGTGGCGGTGGCCAGATACGGCGCTGCGGTGGAGTTCTCCCCCGACTATCAGGCCCGGGTCCGCCGCTCCCGGGAACTGGTGGAGCGGCTGGTGGCGGAGGGCCGGGTCGTATACGGCACCACGACCGGCTTCGGAAATCTGTGCGACCGGGTTATCTCGGAGGAGGAGGCCGCCCAGCTTCAGCTCAATCTGGTGCGTTCTGACGCCGCGTCGGTGGGCCGGCCGCTGACCAGAGAGCAGACCAGGGCCGTGATCCTGATGATGCTGCAGAATACCGGCAGGGGGTTCAGCGGGATTCGTCTGGAGACCCTGGAGCTGCTGCGACAGTTTTTGAACCGGGATCTGATTCCCTTCGCCCCCCGGGAGGGCTCGGTGGGATATTTGACGGTGGAGGCCAATATCGCGCTGGTTCTGCTGGGCGAGGGCAAGGCTTTCTGGAAGGGGTCGCTGCTGGATGCGGGCCAGGCGCTGGAGCAGGCCGGTCTGTCCCCCATCTCCCTCAGCTACAAGGAGGGGCTGGCTCTGCTGGACGGGACCACCTCGGCCACCGCCCTGGGCGCTCTCGCCCTCTTCGACATGATTCAGGCGGCCAAATCCGCGGACGTGATCGGGGCCTTGTCGGTGGAGGCGCTGAAGGGGCTGATCCGGCATTTTGACCCGCGCGTCAGCCAGGTTCGGCCCCATCCCACCCAGCGGGATACCGCGGACAACCTGCGCCGTCTCCTGGCCGGCTCCCAGGTGATCGAAGAGGCCAAAGGCAGCCATCTCCAGGACGCGCTGTCCCTCCGCTGCATCCCCCAGCTCCACGGGGCGGCGAAAAAGCTGCTGTATGACGCCCGGGAGACCTTTGAGGTGGAGCTGAACTCCTGTACCGATAATCCGATTTTGTGGGACGACGGGGACCAGGCAGAGGCCATCTCCGCCTGCAACTCCGACTCCGCTTTTGTGGGCATGAGCATAGACGCCTGCTGCATCGCCGCCACCGGCATCGCGCGGATGTCGGAGCGGCGGAATAACCGGCTGGTGGACGGAAATCTGTCCGGATACTCCTGGTTCCTGGTGAAAAATCCCGGGCTCAACTGCGGACTGATGGTGCCCCAGTACAGCCAGGCGGGGCTGATCAACGACATGAAGATTCTCTCCCACCCCGCCACAGTGGACGGCGTACCCACCTGCGGCAACCAGGAGGACTATGTGGCCATGGGCTATAACGCGGGGAAAAAAGCGATCCAGGTGGCGGAGAAGCTGGAGTATACGCTGGCCATCGAGCTGCTGTCCTGCTATGAGGCCCAGGGCTTCATGGGGACGGACGCCGCCCGCAGCCCCGTATCCCGGCAGGTCTACCGGGAGATCGGCAGGCATGTTCCGGTGATCGAAAATGATTTTTACCTTTATCCGCATATGGAGTATCTCCGGGACCTGATCCACAGCGGGGAGCTGCTGGCAATCGCGGAGCGGATTGTGGGAGGGCTGAAGTGATGGTGGACACCAGAGCATGCAATCAAATATCCCAGGTCACCCTTGGGGAGCGGCTGACCCTGGAGGAGTTTGTGGCTGTGGCCAGGAATCACGCGCAGGTGCATTTCTCCCCGGCGTACTGCGAGCGGGTCCGCCGGAGCAGGGCGGTGGTGGAGCAGTGGATCGCGGAGGAACGCGTGGTCTATGGGACCACCACGGGCTTTGGCCAGCTGTGCAGCCAGACCATCAGCCAGGACGAGACGGAAAAGCTCCAGGAGTACCTGATTCTCTCCGACTGCTGCTCGGTGGGCGAACCCCTGCCGGAGGAGCAGGTCCGGGCGATCATGCTGATGGTCCTGCAGAACGTGGGGCAGGGCTGGGCCGGCTGCAGGCTTCAGGTGCTGGAGTATTACCGGAATTTCCTCAACAAGGGGCTGACCCCATTCGTGCCCGGCGAGGGCTCCGTCGGCTATCTGTCGGTGGAGGCCAATATCGCCTATGTGCTGCTGGGCGGGGGAAAAGCCTACTGGCAGGGCGAGCTGCTGGAGGGCGGCGAGGCGCTGCGTCGGGCCGGGATGGCTCCGATCCGGCTGGGGGCAAAGGAGGGGCTCTCCCTCATTTCCGGCACCACCTCCCCCACCGGGCTGGCCGCGCTGGCCCTTTACGACATGCTCCAGGCGGTGAAATGCGCCGACATCATCGGCTCGCTCACCCTGGAAGCTCTGAAGGGCCTGATCTCCGCCTTTGATCCCCGGGTCATGGAGGTGCGGCCCCATCGTCGCCAGGGGGAGACGGCGGAAAACGTCCGCAGGATTCTGCAGGATTCCCAGGTGATCGAGGAGGCCAGGGGCAGTCATCTTCAGGACGCCCTGTCTCTCCGGTGCATTCCCCAGCTCCACGGGGCGGCCAAAAATATTCTGTCCCTTGCCCGGGAGACCGTGGAAATTGAAATGAACTCCTGCTGTGACAATCCCATCGTCTGGACGGACGGCAGACAGTCCCAGGCGCTGTCCGCCTGCAATCCCGACTCCTCCTATGTGGGCATGGTCATGGACTCCAGCGCCATCGCGGCTGTGGGCGTGGCAAAAATGTCTGAACGCCGCAACAACCGGCTGATTGACCACAACTTATCCGGCTATCCCTGGTTTTTGACTCCCAACCCCGGGTTGAACTGCGGACTGATGATTCCCCAATACAGCCAGGCCGGGCTTTTGAACGACATGCGGATCCTGGCGTACCCGGCTACGGTGGACTGTACGCCCACCTGCGGCAATCAGGAGGACTATGTGGCCATGGGCTACAACGCCTGTAAAAAGGCGGCAGAAGTGAGCGAGAAGCTGGAGTATATTCTGGCCATGGAACTGCTCTCTGACTATCAGGCCCAGGGCTTCATGGGGACGGATGCAGCCCGCAGCGGCGTTTCCCACTGCATTTATCAGGAGCTGGCCCGCCACATTCCGCCGCTGGATCAGGACGCCTATCTCAATCCTCACATTGAGTATCTGCGGGAATTGATTCATTCCGGAAAACTCGTCCAACTGGCAGAGGACAGAATAGGAGAATTGAAATGAAAGGAAGAAAGAAGCAGGAAATCACCTACGTCTCCCTGGATTTGAAAAAAATATTTCTGACCGCTCCCAATACCAGAAGAGAAAAAATCACGCTGCTTGTGGTCATGGTTCTGGTGTTCATGCTCTATTTCGGCCCCCTGACCTTTACCGCAGTCAGCCCGATCCGTGCCATCCTGATTTCCGCGGTTCCAACCCTGACCACCTCCTGGGCCTGGATTGTACTTCTGCGATATATCGGCCGCAAGGCTGATTTCTGCAAAGAGTCCTCCTCAAAACGGTAAGCTCCCCGCGTTGACTTAAACCCTGTGTCGCATTTCATCAGCCGCGGCAGCTACCTCAAACAGCAAAACGCCGAGCAGGGAAAGAATTTTCCTGCCCGGCGCGCTTAACTGCTTTCCCGTCCGATACAAATTCTTAAAGCAGAAAAAGGACACCCTGCTGGGTGTCCTTTCATTCTGGAGCTGATAGGCAGATTCGAACTGCCGACCTCATCCTTACCAAGCGGCTTTGGAACTTTTTTCTAACTATTTTTC
>CALWVX010000142.1 GCA_944385065.1 uncultured Oscillospiraceae bacterium
AGATCGGACTGGGCGATCATGGCGCCGATGGTGTTGGGCATGCCGCCGATGCCCAGCTGCAGGCAGGCGCCGTTGGGAATCTCAGGCACCACCAGATTGGCCACGGCCCGGTCCACGTCGGTGGGCTCGCCGCCGGCGCCCAGCTGGGCCACCGGGGGATTGTCCCCCTCCACCACATAGGTCACGTCCTGGATGTTGATCTCGGTGCCGGTGAGGCCGTACACCCAGGGCATATTCTGGTTAACCTCCACGATGATGCATTTGGCCCGGGCCATCATGTCGGCCAGGTGGGAGGCGGCCAGGCCGAAGTTGAAGTTGCCGTGGGCGTCCATGGGGCTGACCTGAAGCATCACCACGTCCACCGGGGCCAGATTCTCCCGGTAGAACCGGGGCAGCTCGGAGTAGCGCATGGGGCTGAAGTAGCCCATGCCCTTGTTCATGATCTTCCGGTCAATGCCGCTGCAGTGCCAGGAGTGCCAGGTGAAGTGGTCGCCGGCGTCGTCCGCCTTGGCGATCTCCGGCATCCACATGGTGACGCCGCCCCGGATCTTCACGTCGGTGAGCTCGTCCTTCCGGGCGGCCAGGGCCTTGTCCAGGGCCACCGGGTGGTTGGTGCACCAGGTGTAGTCCACCCAGTCGCCCGACTTGACGACCTTGACGGCCTCCTCGGGGGTGGTGAGCTTCTGCTGATAGAGCGCTTGATAGTCCATCGTTTTCTCCTCCGTCTTTTCTGTTATCTATCGTTATCTTCCCATGTCCAGGTAGTAGGGTTTCATCAGGCTGGGCTGCTCGGTGGAGTCCTTGGTCTGGTGGGGGCGCTCCGGGGGCAGCCCGCGGGGCCGGTCATGGCGGCGGTTTCGGTGTCCGCTCTCCTTTTTGGCATGAGGGGCGGGGGCGGACTGGCGCTTTTTCCGCTGGCTCCGGTCCTGAGGCGGCTGGGCGGCTTTCTCCTGACGGGGCTGGCCCGCGCGGCGGTCGGCCGGCCGGTCCTCCCGGCGGGACTTGCCCGTCTTGGGGGCAGACACGGCGGGCGCGGTGCGGCGGGGCGCCAGCAGCCGGGCGGTGGCGTCCATGATGTGGTCGCCGGCCAGAGGATCGGGCCGGTCAAAGTCGGTGCGGGGCATGGCGCTGCCTGTGTCCATCAGGCTGCCCGCCCGGACGCCCCGGCGGGGGGCGGTGCGGCGCGGCTCGGGCTCCTCCCGGCGCGCCTCCTCCGGAACGGCGGGAGCGGGAGCGGGGGCCTTCTCCGGAGCGGGGGCCTTCCTGCCCCGGCGGCGCCTGCCGCCGGTCATCTGGGCGGCCTCCTCCAGGGCCAGACGGCGGGCGGCCTCCTTCTCCTGGGTGTGCTGGGCGGCCTGACGGGCGTTCTCCTCCCGCTGGCGGCGCAGCTCCCGGGCGGCGGCACGGGCCTCGGCGTCCTCCTCGTTGATGATCCGGCCGTTCTTGTCCCGCCTGGGGGCCTCGAACACCTGCATGGGGTAGGGGTGGTCCTCAACCGCGGGGACCTTTTTCCCCATGAGCTTTTCAATGTCCTTCAGCAGGGGCTTCTCCCCAAAATCACAGAAGGAGACGGCCTCGCCCCCCCGGCCCGCCCGGCCGGTGCGGCCGATGCGGTGGACGTAGGTCTCGGGCACCTCGGGGAGATTGTAGTTGAACACGTGGGACAGCTCCTCGATGTCCAGCCCCCGGGCGGCGATGTCGGTGGCCACCAGACAGCGGATTTTCCCCGCCTTGAAGTCGGCCAGGGCCTGCTGCCGGGCGGTCTGGCTCTTGTTGCCGTGGATGGCGGCGGCGGAGATGCCCGCCTTGGCCAGGTCCCGGGCGACCTTGTTGGCCCCGTGCTTGGTGCGGGTGAAGACCAGGGCGTTTTTCACCCGCTTCTCCTCCATCAGCCAGGCCAGCAGGCTGGTCTTGTTTCCCTTGTCCACAAAGTAGACCGACTGCCGGATGGCCTCCACCGGGGAGGAGACGGGGTTCACCGCCACCCGCACCGGGTCGTGGAGCAGGGAATTGACCAGATCGGTGATCTCCGGGGGCATGGTGGCGGAGAAGAACAGAGTCTGCTTCTTCCGGGGCAGCCACTTGAGAATTTTCTTCACGTCGTGGATAAAGCCCATGTCCAGCATCCGGTCGGCCTCGTCCAGAACGAAGATCTCCAGCTGCTCCAGGGCCACGAAGCCCTGCTGATACAGGTCCATCAGCCGGCCGGGGGTGGCGATCAGAATGTCCACCCCTTTTTTCAGGGCATCCACCTGGGGATTCTGGCCCACGCCGCCGAAGATGACGGCGTGGCGCAGCGAGAGGTATTTGCCGTAGGCGTCGAAGCTCTCGCCGATCTGGATGGCCAGCTCCCGGGTGGGGGTCAGGATCAGGGCCCGGATGGGGCGCTGACCGCCGGCATGGGCCTCCAGCCGCTGCAGGATGGGGGCGGCGAAGGCGCAGGTCTTGCCGGTCCCGGTCTGGGCGCAGCCCAGCACGTCCCGCCCGGCCAGGGCGGGGGGAATGGCCTTCTCCTGAATGGGAGAGGGCTTTGCGTAGCCCTGTTCCTCCAGGGCGCGCAGAATGGGGGCGTTCAGCCCCAGGTCACGAAATGTCATACATACTCCCTTTTTCATGCGGCGCAGGCACAGCTGCGCCGGCCCGCTTTTGCCCCGCGGGCTGGGGTTGATCAAGTTCCGGCGGGCGGCGGGAGGCGCCGGGGCCGGAAGAGGCCGGACTATCCCCGCTTCGGGACCAGTCCGGCCCGGCGCAGCCGCTCCAGGGTGTCCTGGGCAGTCTGAGCCAGGGGCTGCCCGGCGGGGCAGTCCACAATCAGGTCCGCGTACTGCTCATAAAGGGGGGCGCGGAAGGCCATCACGTCGGCCAGCGTCTGCCCCGGCTCCATGGCGATGCCCCGGGTGGACAGGTTCTGGATGCGCCGGTTCAGCTCGGCCAGCTCCACCCGCAGATAGACCACCGGGCCCAGGGACCGGAGATGGCGGGCGGCCTTCTCCCGGCACACGGCGCTGCCCCCCGGGGCGATGACGCACCGGTCGCACATCAGGCCGGTCACGGCGGCCTCCTCCGCGTCCAGGAAGGCCTCCACGCCCCGCCGGTCCAGAATGTCCTGGAGGAGGGCCCCCTCCCGCTGCTGGATGATCAGGTCCACATCCAGAAAGCCGTACCCCAGAAACTTTGCCAGCAGAACGCCCACGGTGCTCTTGCCAGAGCCGGGCATGCCGATGAGTGTAAGATTGCCCACAGCGCGCCAACCTTCCCATGCGGAATTTTGCACCGCCCCCGGTTTTGGGGCGGATTGCTCAACAAATAATATTATACCACACCAAAACGGGAAAGGAAAGAAAAAATCCGTCGACCGGACCGGGCGGCGAAAGGGCGGAACGTAGCGGAGAATTTGCGGGAAAAATTCACAAATAATGGTTGAGATTTCTCCGATCCTGGTGTATAATTTGCTCCAATGTCCACCCGACGGGCGGCGGGCCCGGATCAGGTCTTCTGGGAGAGAGAGGGCCATATCAAATGGGGAGATAGATATGAAATTTCAAATTATCAGCGACAGTTCCTGCGATTTGGGACGGGAGGAGTGTCGGCGGCTGGGCGTGGGGATGGTGTCCTTTTATGCCGCCCTGGGGGATGAGACCTATTATCGGGAGGAGCGGGACATTTCCACCCGGGAGTTTTATCAGCGCATGGCGGACAACCCCGGCGTGTTCCCCAAGACCTCCATGCCCACAGTGGAGGACTATCTGGAGGCCTTTCAGCCTCTGGCCGCCCAGGGGTCCCCGATTCTGTGCATCTGCCTGAACAGCCGGTTCAGCGGCTCCTATCAGACGGCCCGGAACGCCGCCCAGGAGCTGGCCGAGGAGTACCCGGACGTGCCCGTCCGAGTGATCGACTCCCAGCTGGCCACCGTCCTTCAGGGCCTTCTGGTGGAGGAGGCGGCCCACCTGCGGGACCTGGACTATTCCCTGGAGCAGGCGGTGCAGGCCCTGGAGCCCCTGCCCATGACGGGGCGGATTTTCTTCACGGCCAACGATCTGGAGTATCTGCGCCACGGGGGGCGGATCGGAAAGGCGGCGGCCACCACCGGCTCGCTGCTGAAGGTCAAGCCCCTGATCGGATACAAGGAGGGGGAGCTGGTCACCGACGGCATCGCCCAGGGGCGGAAAAAGTCCCTGCAGCGGGTGCAGGAGCTCTTTTTCCGCTTTTTGGAGCGGGAGGCCCTGGACCTGGACCAGTACAGCGTGGCCACCGGCTTCGGTCTGGACCAGGAGGAGCACCGCGTCTTTGCCCAGCAGGTCTATGAGGGGCTGCTGGCCCGGGGCTGGGACCGCCCGGAGGTGAAGCGGCCCCGGCAGATCGGGGTGACCATCGGGGTGCACACCGGCCCCACCCCCATCGGGGTGGGCCTGATGCGCCGGGCCGTCCCCCGGAAGGGATAGAAGCCGGGGGTTGTGTCCGAATCTTGACAGACGACGCGCCGGCCGCTTTTGCGGCCGGCGCGGATTTTTTCGGCCGGGTCGGAATCAGAAGGGCGGGAACGGCACAGACTGGTACTTGACAAACTGGTTAGGCGGTGTTATGATCTAGACACCCCCCGGGGGTGGGGGGGTATTTCGGAAGCGAGTCAACTGCCTGAAAAGAAGGTGTCAGCCCTATGGCAAAACAGAAATTCAATATCACCGG
>CALWVX010000143.1 GCA_944385065.1 uncultured Oscillospiraceae bacterium
TGGGGAGGCAGACAGGCAGCGGACAGGGCCCGCCGGTGCGGCGGATGGGGGCGTGAAACAGAGATGGATCAAAAAACTTCCAAAGTTGCAAGAACGATTGCTGTTACGCATCGAATTGTCTTCCTGCTGACAATCGGAAGCGTGTATCGCTATCAAGCAAATGATCTGGTTCGGATCATGCTCTATTGTCTCCTCATGCTGGTGATCGGAATCCTGATTGTCAGCCAGATTTATCAGCTGATCCAGGCGAAGCGGGCGGCGGCGGGGAAGCCGCCGCTGACGGTCCGCTCCCCCGTCCTGCTGGGCTTCCTCCTCTCCGGCGTCCCGGTCAGAAGCGTCCGGGAGGGGTGGTATGGGCTCCTGCTGGCGCTGGTTCTGGCCGCTGTGGCAGGGTATGTCGACTATCCCGGCTTTTATTGAAAAGCGGATTCCGGGATGCTGCGGTGGACAGAGTGGGGAGGAAAGGAATCGGAATGAGGGCGTTTCAAGATGGGACCTATCAGGTTTTGCTTGTTGTCACGCTCCTGAGCTTTTTGATCACGCTGGAGAGCTGTCTGACCCTGTGCTATGTGGTCCGCATCCTGCTGGTTCTGGCCGTCTTGGCCTATGTCTCCTTTGCCGCATTCCGGTCTCCGGAATCCCGGGCGCAATATCCTCTGCGTTACCTGCAATATTTTTGGCTGACGGCGGCGGTGTTCTGCCTGTGCGGTTTTCTGACCGCCTGGGGATACGGGATACCCGCCCCTCTGGTGACGGGACTTTTTGCGGCATTTCCCTTGGCAAGCGTGGGACTGGTCGTTGTGCGGCCGGCATACAAAGTTGTCATCCCCTACATTTGCGTGCAGGCTGCGTTCCTGCTGGCCCTTCTGCTTGACTTCTGACGCGGAATCTGTCTGCCGGATGTGGAAAAAGGTCCGCCGACGGCTCTGCGGGACGATCTGTTTTTTCAACTATTTGATCACGTTGATTCAAACGCCGAAGCCGGCGGCCATGAAAATGGCCGCCGGCTTTTTTGACGGGAATCGTGCGCCCGCGGGGGACGGGGACGGTTTCAGCTCCAGGCGGGGTACGCGGTATATCCGCTCAGGACCTCCCCGGTCCCCTCCGCCTGCTCGGCGGGCTGGAAGCGGGGCTCCAGCTCCAGATCCCAGATCCGGGTCAGCAGGTCCACCGGAACGGCCAGGGACAGGCCGTCCTTCACCACGGGCCGGTCCAGTTCCAGAGGTTCCCCGTCCACCAAAGCGGTGGACGAGTCCGCTGTCAGGACGACGGTCCTGCCCTGCCAGGTGACCGTGGCGGCCCGGGCGGGGCGGTCGTACCGGTACCCGGCCCCCAAATTTTCGCACAACTCCTCCAGATTGGAGGCGTAGCCCGGGTCAATGCCGCGGTCCGGCCCGGAGCGGAGGGGGTGGACGTCAAAGGGGAAAAAGGCCTCCTTTAGCGCCGGGTCCTCCACCGGGACAGGGGCCGAGCCGTCCAGGGGGAACTCCCAGCCCCCGTACAGGAAGGACGTGACGTCCTCCAGGTCCAGAGGGGCATCGAAGGTGCAGCTGACGATCAGGCCGGTGCCGGACAGGTCCTCCCGGCCCGCCAAGTCGCGGAGGCCGACATAGCTGCCGTCGGCCAGGGTGCTCACCGTGTCGGTGCTCCCCAGCGCCCAGGGGGTGAGCAGGGTGCCGTCGGACCTGCGGAGGGCGAACAGCTGGACCTCCTTGGTGTCCATGGGCTCCATATTGGTGAGATACTCCCCCTGGACCCAGTCCCCCTGCCGTTCCAGGGTGAAGGTGCAGGACAGGGGGGTGAGGGACACATCGGTGAGGGTCCCCTCCAGTCCCAGCCGCCAGTCGGCCTCCACCGTCAGCGCCGGGGTCAGGCTGATCGGTTCCACCGGGCGGTTCAGAGGGATCTGGACGGACAGCTGGGACCCCAGGAAGGAGAACCACAGCTCAAAGGGTTCCGACCGGGCGCCCAGATAGTCTCCCATGTAGAGCTGGAAGGCCCAGGTGCGCCCGCCGGGGACGGAAGACTCCAGCTCCCGGGACTGATACCAGCCCGCGTAGGCGTCGATGTCGCACACCAGCAGGTCCACGGGCATCTCGCCAGCCAGGATGGGCTGGACGACGCCCTCCCGGTCCGGGGGGAGGATCGTGTTCCCGCGGGTCTGATGGAGGTCCAGATAATAGTCCCAGTAGCCCTCGGCCACGATCTCATTGCTGAGCAGCCCCTCCTCCGCCTCCTGTGTCAGCCCCTGAAGGGTGACCACCGCATAAAGAGACTGCCCGTCGTACAGGGCGCTGTTCACCGTGACGCGCCAGTCCTCCGTCTCCCGCACGTCCAGAGCGGTCTGGACATAGGGCTCCAGGGCGGAGGTGTCGCTGTCGGGGAAGAACAGCTCCAGCAGCTGGGCGCGGTGGGCCGCCAGCGCGGTGCCCGCCGTCAGCGCCAGCACGGCTGCGGCCAGAACGGCCAGCCGGATCCGCCGGCGGCCCGGCTTTTTGGGCGCGGAGACGGGGGCGGGCTGCTCCGCGTCCAGGGATTGTTCCACCCGGGCCCGGACGGATTCCGGGTCCAGCTGGGGGTACAGAGGGGGCAGATCCAGATCGCCCCAGAGTTCATGCATGTGGTTCGACATCGAATTCTCCTCCTTTTCCGGTCATGGCCTGCCGCAGCCGCTTCCGGCCCCGGGCCAGCCGGGTCTTGGCGGTGGACAGGTTCAGCCCCAGACGGGATGCCGCCCGGTACAGGGGCTCTTCCTCATAGTAATAGCCCAGAAACAGGCTGCGGTCGGGTTCCTCCATCTCCTCCACCAGCCGCCGCAGCTGGCTGTGGAGGGCCTGCCGCTGGGCCAGCTCCTCCGGGCCGGGCCGCCCGTCGGGCAGCTGCGGGGGGATTTCCTGGGTGGGGCGGCTGGACCGCAGCCGGTCATAGGCCAGGTTTCGGGCGGTCACCGCCAGCCAGGGGCGGGGGGAGCGGTCCTCCTCCAGCTGTGCCCGGGCCCGCCACAGGGCCAGAAAGGCGTCGGAGACCACCTCCTCCAGATCCTCCCGGGCGGGGCAGGGGCCCATGGCCCGGGCCGCCACCGCCGTGAGATAGTGGGTATAGCGGTCGATCAGCTCCGCCAGGGCCTGCCGGTCGTCGGCCTTCAGCCGGCGGATCAGCGCTTGCTCGTCCAAGGGGCTTCCTCCTCTCTCCAAGTGAAGTGGGAACCGGTTCTGACCATAGGTACGGAGAAACCGGGGAGACGGTTTCAAAAAATCCCGCCGGAACTCCCGGCGGGATTTTTTAGGCTGTCGAAAAAATGGCAGAGCCACTTTTTCGAGTGAGGCGGCACGAAATTTTTACCTCGATGTCGTCGTCACAAGCTGCGGATCGCTCGCATCCGTGTAAACTCAGATGCTCGTTCCCTCCGCTGCTCCTCCTCTCCCAGAAAATCATGAAATGATTTCCTGGGCCCCCAATTGTCGGCAAAAATTTCGTGAGAAGTGTCATTTCCGACGTACACGCCGCCGGAAATGACGGATTTTATTTGATTCCGTCGTCTGCGGACGACGGAACTCCTTACGGAGGGATTTTTTATCTTTAATAAGTGTGCCCGCAGACCTCCCGGATTTTGGCCTGGACGCGCTTCAGGTCCTGAAAGGTGTCCGGCCGCTTGGAGGGGTCCCGGAGGATGGCGGCGGGGTGGAACAGGGCGGTCATCCAGACCCCGGACTTCTGCACCCACTGGCCGTGCTCTTTGGTGATCTTGAAGTCCTCGCGGATCAGCCGCATGGCGGCGATGCGGCCCAGACACAGGATGATCTTGGGCCGGATCAGGGCCGCCTGGGCGCGCAGATAGCCGATGCAGGCGTCCTGCTCGGTGTTCAGGGGGTCCCGGTTGTTGGGGGGGCGGCACTTGACGATGTTGGCGATGTACACGTTTTTCGTCCGGTCCAGGTCGATTAGCTCCAGCATCTCGTCCAGCAGCTTGCCGCCCCGGCCCACGAAGGGCTCCCCCTGCAGGTCCTCGTTTTCCCCCGGGCCCTCGCCGATGCACATGACCTCCGCGTCCCGGGGCCCCACCCCGAAGACCACGTGGTGCCGCCCGTCCGCCAGGGCGCACTTCTGACAGGACAGGCAGGCCTGTTCCAGCTGCGTCCAGTCGGCGTATTCCATCTGACAGTCCTCCTCTCGGCGGTTTTCTCCAGTATAGCATGTCCGCCCCGGCGGGGAAAGAGAAATTTTCCCCGCCCGGCGCGGGGCAAAAGAGGAAGAGGGAAAAATTTCCACACCAGATATGGAGGAAATGCTGTCTGCACACCCCATATCTTGCGGGAAAATGGAAAGGAAAAAGAGAAAAACCAACGGAATAGAACATATGTTTGCGTCAAAAAACGACCGTCTTTTGCCCGAAACGACGGGATTTTGGACAAAATATTTGGAAAAAAACTCTTGCATTTTATGTCAACAGGCTTTATACTGAAAATCACAGTGGAGCAAAGTGGAGTAAAATCCCTGAATTGAGCAGTCAAGTGGAGGAGAGGTGAGGGGCGTGACCGGCACATACGAGCACAGCATCGACGCCAAGGGCCGCCTCTTTATCCCCGCCAAGCTCCGGGAGGAGCTGGGCGTCTCCTTCTATCTGGCCATGGGGGTGGACGCCTGCCTGGCCATTTATCCCCAGGCCACCTGGGACCGCTT
>CALWVX010000144.1 GCA_944385065.1 uncultured Oscillospiraceae bacterium
ATCTCGCTGTGGCCGATGTCCATGCCGGCGATGCTTGCCATCTCCTTCTCGGTCAGCTCAAAGTCAAAGACATCCAGGTTTTCCGCCATCCGCTCTGGATGGACCGTCTTGGGGATGGTGGGGATCTCCCGCTGGAGGTGCCAGCGGAGGATGACCTGTGCTGTGGTTTTGCCGTGCCTGCCGGCGATCTTGGTCAGCGTCCTGTGGTTGAAAATGTCTTTCTGCGCCTCGGAGAAGGGGCCCCAGGCCTGGGGAACCACGCCGTAGTCCTCCATGACCCGCAGAGCGGTGTCCTGCTGGAAAAACGGGTGGATCTCGATCTGATTGACCATGGGCCTGATCTCCTGGTTCATGCACAGGTCCACCAGCCGCTCCGGGGTGAAGTTGCTCACTCCGACGGCCCGAACCGCCCCCTCCCGGTACAGCCGCTCCATGGCCCGCCAGGCGCCGTAGTAGTCGCCGAAGGGCTGGTGGATGAGGTACAGATCAATCTGATCCAGCCCCAGCATCTTGAGGGAGCGGTCAAAGGCCCGCAGGGTTCCGTCGTACCCGGCGTCCTGGACCCACAGCTTGGTGGTAATGAACCACTCCTCCCGGGGCAGGCCGGAACTGCGGAGCGCCGCGCCGACGGCCGCTTCATTCCCATAGGAGGCCGCCGTGTCAAACAGACGATACCCGGCCTTTAGCGCCTCCGCGACACACCGCCTGCATTGCTCGCTGTCCCGGATCTGGAAGGTGCCGTACCCGATCATGGGCAATTTGACGCCGTTATAGAGTATCTTATTCTGCATAGCACCTCGCCCTTATTTTTCCTCTTTTCCTTTGACAGGCATATTGTAAGCCGTTTTTTCCACAAAGTACAGTGCCAATTCCGTAGATCGCCATAACTAAACTGCATACTGATTCTTGCAATTTGGAAACCCGGATGATACAATGGGAAGCAAGGAGGTGTCGTTCCATGTTTGAACTCTACCAGCTGGAGCAGCTGCTGGCTGTCTCGGAGACGGGCACGCTGTCCGGCGCCGCGGAGCGGCTGCACCTGTCCCAGCCCGCCCTCAGCCGGTCCATGCAGCGGCTGGAGGCGGAACTCCAGATCCCGTTGTTTGACCGGCAGAAAAATAAAATCAAGCTCAACGAAACCGGAAAAATGGCCGTGGAGTACGCCCGGCAGATCATCAGCCAGTCCCGGGACATGATCAGCCGGGTGCAGGCTTTTAACCGCAGCCAGCGGACCATTCTGGTGGGCTCCTACGCCCCGGCGCCGCTGTGGGAGATTCTCCCGGTGCTGTCGGATTGCTATCCCGAGCGGACCATCTCCTCGGAGATCCGGGATAACGAGGCGCTGCTTCAGGGGCTGCGGGACGACGTCTACCAGCTGATTATTCTGCCGTGCCCTGTGGAGGAGCACGGGATCGCCTGCGTCAAATACGGAGAGGAACACCTGTTCTTCTCCCTGCCGCCGGCCCATCCCCTGTCCGGCAGCAGGGCGCTGTATATGAAAGACCTCAACGGCGAGACCATGCTGCTGCGAAACCGCCTGGGGTTCTGGCGGGAGCTGACAATCCGAAAAATGCCCGACACCCGTTTTCTGGAGCAGGAGGACGGGGCCTTTGACGAGCTGGTGAAATCCTCCGCGCTGCCCAGCTTTGCCACGGACGTGGCGCTTCGCCGGGAGATCCCCCCGCCCAACCGCGTCAATATCCCGATTCTGGACGAAGAAGCCAATGTGACCTACTACTGCCTGTACCGCCCCTCCGGCCGAAACGATCTCACCAGCTTTCTGAAAACCCTGTCGCGCACAGCGGATTCGTTTGACGAATGATTTCTCCCGCGCAGAATCTGCCTGTTCCTCCTGGAAAGCCGCCGGCTGAGGCCGGCGGCTCAGCTTGTCAAAAAAGCCCTCCTGCAAGGAGTTCCGTCGTCCACAGACGACGGAATAAAATATAATCCTGTCATTTCCGGGGACCTGTGCCTCGGAAATGACACCTTACACGCAAGGCGGGACGACTTTTCCGCAAGGAATCGAGTCCTGCCTTGCGTGCTTACTTTCTCGAAAAAGCGGCGAAGCCGCTTTTTCGACAGTCTCAACCGGTATTGCCGTCAGCCTTCTTTCTCCCGCCCACAGGGATAGGTCCGGGCATTCCACCGCAGCCTCCCGCTCTTCCACGCTGAAACTCCCGGCGCGGGGGCGTGTGTCGCCCCTGCTCGCGGCCACATAGACTGAGTCGGGGCATTGCCCCGGAAGGGAGTCATTCAAATGGGCATCACCAATTCCAACAAAGTGATCAACATGGATCGCATAGACTGCGACGGTTCCCTGCGCGTCACCCTGGCGCTCACCGCCGCACCTGATATTGTCACCAACCCCACCGACATCGCTCTGGTGCTGGACCGCTCGGGGAGCATGACCGGCACTCCTCTGGCCAACATGAAAACGGGCGCCAAAACCTTCATCGACATTATCTCCCAGTCCACCGGCGGCCAGCCCACCGGCGAGATCGGCTCCGGCAGCCATATCGGGATCGTCAGCTTCTCCAGCACCGCCACCCAGGACACTCAGATGATCACCTCTGTGGACACTCTGAAAAACGCTGTGGACGGCCTGACGGCCGGGGGAAGCACCAACCACGCCGACGCCTTCACCAAGGCCGTCGCGCTGTTCGATCCCAGCTCCAGCAACGCCAAGGTCATCGTCATGTTCACCGACGGCAACACGACCGCCGGCGCTCCTCCTGCTCCCGTCGCCGCCGCGGCCAGGGCGCAGGGGGTCATCATCTACTGCATCGGCCTGGTAGGATCCGACGGGGTGGACGTCAGCGCGCTGGACGACTGGGCCTCCGACCCGAGCGCCACCCATGTGGCCGTCACCCCCGATGCCGCTGATCTGGAAGAGCTGTTTGCCGAGCTGGCGGCCAACATCTCCAAGACAGGCGCCACCAATATTGTGATTGATGAGGTGGTGACCTCCGACTTTGTCATCACCAGCATCATGAATCCGGCCACAGGCAGCGCCTCCATGCTCAATTCCACCTCTCTGCGCTGGACCATCCCCCAGTTGGGCGTAAGCGCGCCGGAAAGCGCCACCCTGGACTTTTTCGTGCGCCATGTCGGCGCCAACCCCGGCACTAAGCTGGTCAACGAGTCCATCACCTATACCGACAGCGAAGGCAACATGGTGGATTTTCCCGCGCCCACGGTGTCGGTGGAGTGCGACGTGGTAGTCAATCCGGAGGAGTGTCCCGCTCCGGTGGATCTGTCCATCAGCGGCTGCTCGGACTCCGTTGTCGTGGACATGGGCGACGTCTCTCTGGAGTCTCTGGGGCGGATTATTCAGATGGATGTGACCATCAAAAACGTCTGCCCCGGCAAGCGGGTCGCTCTGGCCGCGATTCTCACGGAAGTCGACGAAAACGGCACTGAGTATCAGCGCGGGACCAAAACCATGACCATCCCCGCTCACAACTTCCCCTCCTGCCGGGATGTGCTGGTCAAATGCATCAAGTTTGTTGTCCCGGAGGATCTGGATGTGTCAGGCGGGAATGCCCAGGCTCTTTGCAATTCGCGCAGTTTCAAGACCCGATTCATCGTCCACAATATCGACAGCGACTTTCGCTGCTGCGAATCCGTAATCACGCTGTAATTTCCCCGGCAGCCACCGCCTTCGGGCGGTGGTACATAAGGGGCTCTGCGTCTTACCGTACCGGCATGTTCGGAACCATGCGCATGTTTTTAGACCGACAGATCCCGCATTGGGGATATGCCGCCCTAAAAATGTGCATATCTGGATCCCATCCCCCCGCCCTTCCGCCCCCCACACATCCGGCTCCCGGTTCCTCCCGGAGGGCCGGATGTGTTTTTCCGACGTACACAAATCTGGTCTGATTCTAATTCGGACTGTTCCCCGGCGGAAGAATATGGTATAATGAAGAAACGGCAACCGCGGAACAGGGGGCGCCTCCCTGTCAACTCATCATCCAGGCACGGTAAGAGGGGGATGTTATGGAGTCAAAGCAGAAGAAAGCGCGCTTTTATCTCAAATGGCCCTGGAATCTGATCGTTTACATCCTCCTGGCGGCAGTGCTGCGCATCTTTGCCATCCCCCTGATCCTCCTGATCATGTGGTGGAACAAGAAACAGCAGCCCGATGGCCCGGAGGAGGGCTACTGTCTCCAGCGCACCCGGGGACGGCTGAAGGAGCTGATCCTGGCCGCCATCTTCGCGGTGGGCGGCGGTCTGGCCATCTGGTTCTTCGCGGTGGCCGAGACCATGCCCTATGAGGCGGAGCGGCTCAAGGAGGAGATCAGCTTCGGCTATTACCTGATCCCCGTGGCGGGGACCGGAGCGATTCTGGTGGGGCTCTTTCTGGCCTACCGGAGCCTGCGGGACGCCCTGCACCCGGAAAAGAGCGCCCTGGCCCAGTCCATCCGGGATCAGCTCCCTTATCCCGAGGAGGCCCCCCCGGTCAAGGAGCTCTTTGCCATGGTGGATCAGGATCTGAAACAAAACGGCCAGTGGTGCGGCAAGCTGGGAGTCGGCAGGGAATGGGTGTTGGGAGACGAGGCGTCCTCCATCCCCCGCATCCGGGGTGTATTCAGCCGTGTGGAGCGGCACACCCGCCACGCCGGAAAACGCAC
>CALWVX010000145.1 GCA_944385065.1 uncultured Oscillospiraceae bacterium
TGGACGCCCCCTTCAGCTGCTCGGTCAGAGCGGCGACGACGGCCTGCTTCTCAGAAAGAACCTTTGCGTTAGGCATTGTTTGGATTCACCTCCAGAAATTGATCCGCGCAGCAAAAAACCTCCCGCTGAAAGACAGGAGGACAGTACAATCAAAAGTATTCCCTTTGAATGCACTCTCGGCAGGACTTACGCCCGGAACGGGCACCTGCTGTCTTTGAACGCGAGAGGTATTATATATGGAACGGCACGGGTTGTCAAGGGGGATATGGGAACTTTTCTGTGTTTTTTCGGGGGCGGATTCCCACGGCCCCTCCGGAGCCACGGAATGACGGCGGCGCGTCAAGGATGCCGCGCCCTGGTCGTCGCAAGCTCCATACGCCCCAGGGCGGCTTCATCTCGGTCCAAGAGCCGCCGCTTTGCGGCGGTTGGCCTCGAAACGCGCCTGCGGGCGCAGTCTTGGTCCTCCGTGCTAATTTACCTTCCCGTTCGCTTCCGCCTCACGGCGAAAGCTCGCTCATTCCGCTGCTCCGACTCTCCTCGCCGAACCCGCGGCTGTCGCCGCTGGGCTTCGGCGGGAGCCCCAAAACTCCTATCTCCTATCTAAACTCTCAACTCTCCACTCTTCACTCTTCACTCTCCGCTCTCCACCAGCGCTTCCCCCGCCCGGTAGATGTCCCCCGCTCCCACGGTGAGGATCAGGTCCCCGGGCCGGGCCAGCTCCCGGAGCCGGTCGGCGACCTCCTCCAGGGTGTCGCAGCAGATGCTCCCGGGGATGCGCTCGGCCAGGTCCCGGGAGGAGATGCCCAGGGTGTTCTGCTCCCGGGCGGCGTAGATCTCGGCCAGAACGGCCACGTCGGCCAGCTTCAGCTCCTCCACGAACCGGTCGAACAGGGCGGCGGTGCGGGAGTAGGTGTGGGGCTGAAAGGCGCAGATCACCCGGTCGTATCCCAGGGTGCGGACCATGGTCAGCAGGGCGTGGAGCTCGTCGGGGTGGTGGGCGTAGTCGTCGTACACGTCGGCCCCCCGGAAGGTCCCCTTCTTCTCAAACCGGCGGCCCGCCCCGGTGAAGGCGTCCAGCCCCTTCTCCACGGCGGAGCCGGGCACCCCCAGCACCCAGGCGGCGCAGGCGGCGGCCAGGGCGTTGGACACATTGTGCCCGCCCCCCACCCGCAGGGTCACATGGGCATACTGCTCCCCCCGGATCACAATGTCAAAGGTGGGCAGTCCCCGCTCCCAGGTGAGGTTGACCGCTCTGCCGTCGGCGGCGGGATCGGTCAGGCTGAAGCGGAACAGCCGCCGGCCGCAGTCCTCCACCGCCTGCAGGGCGTGGGGGTTGTCCCCGTTGACCACCACCCAGCCCCGGTCCTCCGGCACCAGCCGGGCGAAGGCCCGGAAGGATGTTTGAATGTCCGCCAGATCCCGGAAGAAGTCCAGGTGGTCCTCCTCCACGTTGAGGATGACCGCCACCGTGGGGCAGAAGGACAGAAAGGAGTTGCAGTACTCGCAGGACTCGGCGATGATGGTGTCCCCATGGCCCACCCGGTGGCTGGCCTGCAGAATGGGCAGAAAGCCCCCGATCATCACCGAGGGGTCCCGCTCCGCGGCCAGGAAGATGTGGGTGCACATGGAGGTGGTGGTGGTCTTCCCGTGGGTGCCCGCCACGCACAGGGCGTTTTCATAGTGGGACATGAGAGCCCCCCAGGCCTGGGCCCGCTCGAACACGGGAATGCCCACCGCCCGGGCGGCGGCGATCTCCGGGTTGTCGTCGTGGACGGCGGCGGTGCGGATGACGCACCCCGCCCCGGCCGCGTTCTCCCCCCGGTGGCCGATGGCCACCGGGATGCCCAGAGAGCGGAGATGGTCCACCGCCGGGCTCTCGTTCATGTCGGAACCGGTGACCTCCAGCCCCCGGCCCCGGAGCACCTCGGCCAGGGGGGACATGGACACCCCGCCGATTCCCACCAGGTGGACTCTGGCCCCCGGTTTGATATAATCCTGGATCTTCTGCTCCATCCTCAAGCACCTCCCGTTCCTCCCGCCATTCTATGAAGGGGGAGCAAACCGCGCATCTGGTTTCTCTCTATCTTATCCCGGCCGGGCGGCCGGTAAACCGGCCCTACCGGCCCACCGCCCGGTCGTACAGCTCGTTCCGGGACAGGCCCAGCTCTTTGGCCGCCTGCTTCACCGCGTCCCGGAGGGACAGCCCCTCCTCCCGGAGCCGCTCCACCAGAGCCAGGCCGTCCTCCAGGGTGGCCTCCTGCTCCTCCCGGGGCTCGGCCCCCCGGACCACCAGCACAAACTCCCCCTTGGGGGTCTCCTCCCCATAGCGCGCCGCCGCCTGTCCCAAAGTGGTGCGCCAGATCTCCTCGTGGAGCTTGGTCAGCTCCCGGCACAGGGAGACGGGCCGGTCGGCCCCCAGGGTGTCCGACAGGTCCTTCAAGGTGGCGGACAGCTTGTGGGGGGCCTCGTAGAAGATCAGGGTCCGCTCCTCCCCCCGCAGGCTCTCCAGCCGGGCGCGGCGGTTTTTCCGGTTCATGGGCAGAAAGCCCTCGAAGGCGAACCGCCCGGTGGGCTGGCCCGAGGCGGCCAGAGCGGTCACCAGGGCGCAGGGGCCGGGGACGGACACCACCGGGATGTCCAGCGCCGCGCACCGGGCCACCAGCTCCTCCCCCGGGTCGGAGACGGCGGGGGTGCCCGCGTCGGTGACCAGGGCGCAGCTCTCCCCGGCCAGCAGCCGGTCTGCCACCACCCCGCCCATGTCCTGACAGTTGTGCCGGTGATAGGTGACCATGGTTTTTTTGAGCCCCAGATGGTTGAGCAGCTTCACCGTCACCCGGGTATCCTCGGCGGCGATGAAGTCCACCGACGCCAGCGTCTCCTCCATCCGCCGGGAGATGTCCCCCAGATTGCCGATGGGGGTGGCCACCAGATAGAGCGTTCCGCTCACCGTTCTCTCCCCTCTCCGGGCCGCGGCCCAAAAGTTTCGTAATATTATAGCACACCGAGGGGAAATGTGGTATCCTTTTCTCGAGATTTTGGGAAAACGGGGGATGGCAATGGGACAAGAGCAGCTGGGGCCCTATGTACTGACCTGGCCGGAGGGGGTGTTTCCCCTGGGGGGAGACGCTCTGGCCCTGGGGGAATTCGCCTCCGTGAAGCCCGGCTGGCGGGTGTGCGACCTGGGGACGGGGAGCGGGGTTCTCCTGCTCCTGCTGGCCCGGCGGGAACCGGAGCTGACTCTGACCGGGGTGGAGCGGGACCCGGCCTCCGCCCGGACCGCCCGGGACAATCTGGAGCGGAACCGTCTGCCCGGCCGGATTCTGACCGGGGACTGGCGGGAGCCCCTGCTGCCCGCCGGGGCCTTTGACCTGGTGATCGCCAACCCGCCCTACTTTCCCCCGGACAGCGGGAAGGGCCGCGACCCGGCCCGGACGGAGCTCCACGGCGGACTGGACGAGCTGTGCGCCGCCGCCGGGCGGCTGCTGCGGAACGGGGGGCGGTTTGCCCTGTGCCACCGGCCGGAGCGGCTGTGCGACGTGCTGTGCGCCCTGCGCGCCGGCCGCCTGGAGCCCAAGCGGCTGCGGCTGATCGCCCACTCCCCCGCCCATCCCCCCTCCCTGGTACTGGTGGAGGCGGTGAAGGGGGCCCGACCGGGTCTCACGGTGGAGCCATAGACGGGGCGGGCCGCTTTCGCGGGCCCGCCCCGTCCGCCTCACAGGTCCAGGGTGTCGGTGAAGTGGTCCACCGCCTGGTTGACCTTCTTGGCAGCCCGGTGGGCGGCCCGCTTGAGGTCCCGGCCCGAGGGGGCCAGCAGAGAGCCCAGAGCGGCTCCGGCCACCATGCCGGCGGCCATGCCGGTGACAAACTTGCCCATGGCGTGACTGGTGTTCTGCACGGAAAGCGCCTCCTTGTTCATGAATTGGGAAACTGGGATGTTCCGCTGTGGTATTCTTCCCGGAAATTGTGAAAAATCCGTTGCTAAATGCTGGCCGTTCCGCTATAATTTAGGATTGGAAAAACACAGCCGGGCGCAGGCCCGGTGGGACAACATAGTTCGTGCAACAGCGTTCGACCCTGGAGGGATCATATGAAATTACTCATCAAAAACGGCCGCCTGATCTTCCCCGTGACCGACACGGTGGTGCTGCAGGACGTGCTGGTGGAAAACGGGGTCATCACCCTGATGGAGCGGGGCCTGGACCCGGAGGACTGCGACCGGGTGATCGACGCCTCCGGCCTGATGGTGGCCCCGGGGATGGTGGACATGCACGTCCACCTGCGGGACCCCGGACTGACCTATAAAGAGGATATTCTCACCGGCTGCGCCGCCGCCGCCCACGGGGGGGTCACCTCCATGGCCTGTATGGCCAACACCAGCCCCGCGGTGGACTGCCCGGAGCAGGTGGAGTACGTTTTGAACCGGGCCCGGCAGGGCTGCGGGGTGGAGGTCTTCCCCATCGCCGCGGTGTCCAGGGGCCTGCGGGGGGAGGAACCCACCGACGCCGAGGCCCTGAAGGCCGCCGGAGCGGTGGCCCTGTCCGACGACGGCAACAACGTGGACAACGCCAACCTCATGCGGGACGTGCTCATCCGGG
>CALWVX010000146.1 GCA_944385065.1 uncultured Oscillospiraceae bacterium
GCTGACCTGACTTCCGCCGTCAATAAGACCCGCCCCGGACGCTCGGCGCGTCCGGGGCGGGCTTTTCACTGCTTGTTATGCTGACAGGGGACGGGAGAGCCGGCGGGCTCGCATGGGAAAGGGGATCAGAGGATCATGCAGCCGATGAAGCCGGCGATGACCAGGGGGATGTTGAAGAACAGGAAGGTGGGGATACAGGTGTCCCGGATGTGGTCGTGCTGCCCGTCGCAGTTCAGACCGGCCGTGGGGCCCAGGGTACTGTCGGAGGCGGGGGAGCCGGCGTCGCCCAGGAAGGCCGCGCAGGCGATCAGACACACAGTGGCGGGGACGCTCATACCGGCCTGCTGGCACATGGGGACGTACAGCAGGGCGATGATGGGAATGGTGCCGAAGGAGGTGCCGATGCCCATGGTGACGATCAGGCCGATGATGATCAGCACGAACACCAGAGCGGCGCGGCTGCCGCCCAGAATGGCCATGGCGTTGGTCACCAGCTCGTCCACGGCGCCGGTGGCCTGGACCACGGCGGCGAAGCCGCCGGCGATCAGCATGATGAAGGACACGGTGCCCATGATGGAGATGCCTTCGCTTAGGTTGCTGTTGGAGTCACGCAGCTTGATGGCGCCGCCCAGCATCATGATGACCAGGCCGATCAGGGCGCCCAGAGGCATGGAGTCCCAGTACAGCTGACCGAACAGCACGCCCACGATGGCGATCAGGGAGACGATGTGGTCCTTGGTCAGCTTCAGGCTGACCTCGGCGGTCTCGTCCACGCCGTTGATGGGCAGATCCTGATACTCACGGGGCTTGCGATACCACCACCAGGACAGGGCCAGGGCGCACAGCATGCCGATGAACAGGGGGATAGTGCCGGGCCAGACGCTCATCACGTCGATGGGCATGCCGTTGGCGGTCATGTTGTCGGAGATGATCCCCTGGAAAATCAGGCCGTAGCCGATGGGGAAGGTGATGTACATAGCGACCAGACCGAACTCGGTCACGCAGGCGGCCTGCCGGCGGTCCATCTTCATCTTGTTCATCATGGGGATCAGCGCGGGGTACAGAATGGGGATGTAAGCGATGTGGATGGGGATGATGGTGCCGGAGATACAGGCGCACAGCACCATCAACAGCAGCAGCACCCACTTGCGGTCATGGACCAGGGACGTAATCCCGTGGGCCAGGATGGATGCCAGACCAGTGTTGGCCAGGGCCGCCGCAAAGCAGCCCAGCAGCAGATAGGCCAGGGCGTTGGTGCCGTTGGTGTTCAGACCGCTGATAACGGTTTCCATGATGCCGCCGGGGTCCATGCCGCCCATCAGACCAACCACAAAGCCGGCAATCAGAAGAGAAAGGATCACATTGACTTTGATCACGCACAGCACAAGCATTACAATAACGCCTACTGTCACTGGATTGCTGATAATCTCTAACAAGGTTCACACTCTCCTTTTCAATAAAGTGCAGACAGGTTGAAGATACGAGCTGAGCCTATGTGCTCTGGATCCGTTTTCGCGATAAAACCACCTCCGCTGAATTAAGTCGGTTTGCTTGCCTCAACTCCTGCGTTCGTTCCACCGAGAGGAACCTGTGATAGTTCACAGAAAGCAACCGGTCGAATGATAATTCATTGTACTAGTCAGACAACGATAAAGTGTCGATAATTCATACTTTGTTCAAAAAAGT
Source organism: uncultured Oscillospiraceae bacterium (assembly GCA_944385065.1). GTDB lineage: Bacteria > Bacillota > Clostridia > Oscillospirales > Oscillospiraceae > Lawsonibacter. The sequence goes on from CALWVX010000146.1 coordinate 1,687, forward strand.
CAATGTTTTCTTCCAACGCCCGATTTCTCGGGCCGGGGAGAGGGCGGCAAAAGGGGGAAGAGTGCCAAAACAGCCAGAAAGGAGGAGGGGGCGGGCAAAAAGATTTGTGAATTTCGCAATGGAATAAGCAGAAGTCGACAGTTTATCGACAGGAGGCTAGTATGCTAGAAAGGCAGAACAGGGCGGAGCCCCGCTGCAAAGAGGCGTCCGTCTGACAAGAAGAATCAAACGGCTATATGGATGACTTATTATTTAAGGAGGAAACAGCTATGCAGGACGTTATTTATTTGGACGGCAACAGCCTGACTGTGGAGCAGGTGGTCCAGATTGCCCGCCATGGGGCCAAGGTGGCGCTGACTGAGGAGGCCAAGAAGGCCATTCAGGTCTCCCGCGACATCGTGGAGAAGAACGTGGCGGAGCACAAGGTGGTCTATGGCCTGAGCACCGGGTTCGGCAAGTTTGTCAATGTGGCCATTCCGGAGGAGGATCTGGATCAGCTGCAGTACAACCTGATTGTGTCCGACGCCTGCGGTGTGGGCGACCCCTTCAAGGAGGACGTCACCCGCGCCATCATGCTGCTGCGCGCCAACGCCCTGGCCAAGGGCTACTCCGGAATCCGCCTGTCCACGGTGGAGACCCTGCTGGAGATGCTCAACAAGGGCGTCCACCCCGTGATTCCCGAGAAGGGCTCCGTGGGCTCCAGCGGCGACCTGTGCCCCCTGGCCCACATGGTAATGCCCATGATCGGCGAGGGCGAGGCTGTCTATCAGGGCAAGGTGATGCCCGGCCGGGAGGCCATGGAGGCCGCCGGAATCCCCGTGGTCAAGCTGAAGGCCAAAGAGGGCCTGGCGCTGATCAACGGCACCTGCGCCATGATGGGCGTGGCCAGCCTGGCCGTGTATGACGCGGGCGTTCTCATCAAGACCGCCGACATCGCCGCCTCTCTGACGGTGGACGCTCTGGAGGGCATTGTGGATCCCTATGATCCCCGCATCCAGGAGATTCGTCCCCACAGCGGCCAGATCAATGTGGCGGCCAACTTCCGCCAGCTGCTGGAGGGCAGCGGCCTGACCGTGCACCAGAATGAGATCCGGGTGCAGGATGCCTACACCCTGCGCTGCCTGCCCCAGATTCACGGCGCCAGCCGCATGGCCTATGACTATGTGCGCCAGGTCATTGAGACGGAGATCAACTCCGTGACCGATAACCCCCTGATCTTCCCCGACAACGGCGACATCTTCTCCGGCGGCAACTTCCACGGCCAGCCGGTGGCCATCGCCATGGATACCCTGGGGATCGCCATGGCGGAGTACGCCAACGTGTCCGAGCGGCGCATTGAGCGCATGGTCAATCCTCAGCTCAGCGGCCTGCCCGGCTTCCTGACCCCTGTGGAGGGCATCAACGACGGCTTCATGGTGGCCCAGTATGCCGCCGCCGCCCTGGTGTCTGAGAACAAGGTGCTGGCTCACCCGGCCAGCGTGGACTCCATCCCCACCTCCGCCAACCAGGAGGACCATGTGAGCATGGGCACCATCGCCTCCCGGAAGGCCGCCACCATCATCAGCCACGTCCAGAGCGTGCTGGCTGTGGAGCTGATCTGCGCGGCGCAGGCGGCGGACTTCAAGGACGCCTCCAAGCTGGCCAAGGGTACCCGGGCCGCCTATGATCTGCTGCGCAGCGAGGTCTCCTTCATGGAGTCCGACCGGGCGATCTACCTGGATATGAACAAGGTAGCCGCCCAGATCCGCGAGGGCAAGTATGTCCAGGCGGTGGAAAAGGCGGTCGGCCCCCTGAAGTAAATTCCGCTACCCGGCGGCAGCCGCCGCTGAGTATAGATTCTCTCTCTTTTGGCCCGCCTCCGGTCCCCTGCCGGAGGCGGGCTAAAAAAACAGCACGGCCCGGCCGCATTTGCGGCCGGGCCGTTTTCTCGGAATCGGATCGGTTTTTGCGCGATGGAGCGGACAGATCAGTAAGAGGAAAGGAGGGGATGGTCCCAAAGAGCCGGAAAAAGGCCCCGGAGCTTGAGAGCTCCGGGGCCGCAGTCTTCTTGGGAAAGCGGCCGGGCCGCTTTTCCATTACAGATCGGGGTGGTACTCCTTGCAGGTGCACTTCTTCAAGGCGCGGGCGTTTTCTGCGGAAAACGCATGCGCGTTTTGCGCGCCGCGCCTTCAAGGGGGGGACCAGTCCCCCCTTGAGGATCCCCCAGCTCTCCGAGGGGGACGGAGGATTTTTGCCTTACTGCAGATCGGGGTGGTACTCCTTGCAGGTGCACTTCTTCCACTTCAGGCCGGAGCCGCAGGGGCAGGGATCGTTGCGGCCCACCCGGATGGCCTTCTTGGCGGGCTGCTTCTTGACGCTGCCGTCGGAAGCGCCCGACTCAGAGGTGACCTTGGCCACCCGCTCCCGCTTGACCTCCTCGTTGCGGCGCAGACGGACCAGGAACAGCCGGCGCAGAGTCTCCTCCTGGATGGCGGCCACCATGTTCTCAAACATCTCATAGCCCTCTTTTTTATAGGCCACCACCGGGTCGGTCTGGGCGTAGGCCCGCAGTCCGATGCCCTGCTTCAAATCGTTCATGGCGTCGATCTGGTCCATCCAGTACTCGTCCACCACCCGCAGCATGATCACCCGCTCCAGCTCCCGCATGAGGGGGGAGCCGATTTCCTGCTCTTTGGCCTGATAGACGGCCTGGGCCTTCTCCGTCACCAGGTCCACCAGACCCTCGGCGTCATAGTCCTCCAGCTCCTGGTCGGACAGCATCAGCTCGCCGGCGGGCAGAAACATGGTGCGGAAGGTGGAGACGGCCTCCTGGAACTGCTCGGCGGTCATGTGCTTCTGCTCGCCCATGTGTCCGTGGATGGCGTTTTCCACCATGGTGTGGAGCATGTTCTGAATGGAGGCCTG
>CALWVX010000147.1 GCA_944385065.1 uncultured Oscillospiraceae bacterium
ACCAAGCGCAACAAGCGCAACAAGATCAAGCTGATCCTGCGCGACTGCCTGCGGCAGAAGAGCGTGGGCGTGATCGAGGAGATCCCCGAGAAGGGCATCGTGAAGTATGCCAAGCCCGTGGGCGTTATCGCCTCCCTGGTGCCCACCACCAACCCCTGCCTGACCCCCGCCGGCCAGGTGATCTACGCCATCAAGGCCCGGGACGTCATCATCTGCAGCCCCCACCCCCGCGCCAAGAAGACCACCAACAAGTGCATCAACATCATCCGTGAGACCCTGGTGCGCGAGGGCGCTCCCGCCGACATCATCCAGGGTATTGAGGAGCCCAGCATCACTCTGACTCAGGAGCTGATGAAGCGCTGCGACCTGGTCATCGCCACCGGCGGCCGTCCCATGGTCAAGTCCGCTTACTCCTCCGGCGTGCCCGCCTACGGCTCCGGCGCCGGCAACGCCACCGTCATCATCGACGACACCTGCAACACCCCCGAGTATCAGAAGGAGGCCGCTGAGAACACCCGGATCTCCAAGTGCTCCGACTTCGGCTCCGGCTGCTCCTGCGACGGCAACCTGATCATCAGCGCCGAGATCTATGACGACTTTGTCAAGGCCCTGGTGAGCGAGGGCGCTTATCTGGCCAACGAGGAAGAGGCCGAGAAGCTGAAGAACGTCATGTGGGACGAGACCGGCCACCGTCTGCCCAACACCGTGGCTATCAGCCCCCAGAAGCTGGCTGAGGCTGCCGGCTTCACCATCCCCGAGGACCGGAAGTTCATCGCGGTCACCGGCGGCGGCATGGAGGGTGTCGGCAAGGAGCACTTCTTCTCCAGCGAGAAGCTGACCACCCTGCTGACCCTGTTCAAGTACGAGGGTGAGTTCCAGAACGCTCTGGACATGATGCAGGCCATCTTCAACGTGGGCGGCAAGGGTCACTCCTGCGGCATCTACTCCTGGAACGATGATCACATCAACCGTCTGGGCATGTGCGCTCCTGTTTCCCGTATCATGGTTCGTCAGCCCAACAACCGCGGCAACTCCGGCTCCGCTTACAACGGCATGCCTCCCACGTCTTCCATGGGCTGCGGCACCTGGGGCGGCAACATCGTGTCCGAGAACATCACTCTGAAGCACTATATGAACACCACTTGGGTTGCCCGTCCTCTGCCCTATGACATGCCCTCCAATGAGGAGCTGTTCGGCGAGTTCAACAAGCCCGACATTGATCAGGAGTAATTTCTGATCAGGAAGGCCGGCCGCTGCTGACTGTTCCCAAGGCGGGACGGGGCACCTGACGCAGGGCGCTGATCCCGGGCGCAGCCTCAGCGGGGAACGGAATCTTGATTTACACGCCGCTTCAGCGGGCATCCTGTCTTGCCTGCTGGAGCGGCGTGTTCCTGTTCGATAAGCGATGCACCCCCGGACGGGGGATCGACACAAGGAGGGAAACGTATGAAACTTACCTATCTGGGCCATTCCTGCTTTGCGGTGGAATCGCAGGGGTATCGGCTGATCCTGGACCCCTATCAGCCGGACAGCGTCCCCGGCTATCACCCGATTCAGGAGCGGGCCAATCAGGTGCTGTGCAGTCACGAGCACCGGGACCACTTCGGCGTGGAGCAGGTGGAGCTGTGCCAGGGGGAGAAGTCTCCCTTCTCGGTGGAGACCATTGCCACCTGGCATGATGACGAGCAGGGGGCCAAGAGCGGGCCCGACACCATCCATATCCTGGACGACGGACAGTGCCGGGTGGCCCACCTGGGCGACCTGGGCTGTGAGCTCACTCAGGAGCAGATGGACAGGCTGCGGGGGCTGGACGCCCTGATGATCCCGGTGGGCGGTTTTTATACCATTGACGCCGGACAGGCCAGGGCTCTGGTGGAGCAGCTGAAGCCCCGCGTGGTCATCCCCATGCACTATCGGGGGGAGGGCTTTGGGTACGACGTGATCGGCCCGCTGTCCGATTTTACCGCCCTGTGCCGGAATGTGGTGGAGTACCCCGGCGATGAGCTGGAACTCACGGCGCAGACCCCGGAGCAGACGGCAGTACTCCGCGGCAAGTATATGCCGGGATAAGCGAAACGGAAAAGAGACCGAGAAGAGAAAGACAGGCGGCCCCACAAAAAGGGCCGCCTGTCTTTCCTTTTGTTCCGGGGAGTGGAAATACCAATCGGGGCGCCTTGCGGCGCCCCGATTGGTACGGAATATGGATAAGAAAGAGGAATTTACTTCGCCTTGTGAGACTTGGCGTGGTTGGGGGAGATGTAGCGGCCGTTCTCCTTCTTGACCAGCTTGCCCTCCTTGACCAGCTCGTTGGGGCTGTAAATGTCGTTGATGTTCCAGCAGCCGGGGGTGGGCACCACGATGTTCTCCATGGGGGCCTCCACCAGGAAGGGCTTGCCGGCCTTGTTGGCGGCGATGGCCTTCTCCATGGCGGGCTTGAACTCCTCGGCGGAGCTGCAGCGGATGGCGTCGACGCCGTAGGCCTTGGCCACCTCGGCATAGTTGGGGGTGTAGGACTCGCCGTCGGGGGTGTGGAACACGGTGCCGAACTTGGTGTTGTAGTTGGCGTTCTCCAGGCCGGCGATGGTGCCGAAGGCGGAGTTGTTCATGACGACCCAGGTGACCGCGATGCCCTGCTCCACGGCGGTGGCCATCACGGAGGGGTTAATGCCGAAGCCGCCGTCGCCGGTCAGGGTGATGCAGATGCGGTCGGGAGCAGCCAGTTTGCCGCCCATGACAGCCGCGGCGCCGAAGCCCATGGTGGCCAGACCGGAGGAGTGGTGGATGGTGCCGGGGATGGTGATGTCGAACTCCTGAGCCACGCCGTTCTTGTTCCAGCCCACGTCGGTGAAGATGATGGTGTCCTCGGGGATGACCTCCTTGACGTCCTTCAGGATGCGCTGAGGAGTCATGGGGAAGCGGCTGTCGTTGGAGATGGCCTCGTTGGACTTCTTGAAGTCGGCCTTGGCCTGGGCAATCTTGGCCCGCAGCTCGGGGTTCTTCTTGCCCTCGGGGCACAGCTTCTTGACCTCTTCCAGAATCTGCTGCAGGCCGAGCTTCAGATCGCCCACGGCGCCGATCTCCACGGGGTAGTTGCGGCCGATCTCATTGGGATCGATGTCCACCTGCAGGAAGGTGGTGACCTGAGGATCAAAGGTGACGCCCTGATACCAGCTGGAGCTGTCGGCCTCGCCGAAGCGGGTGCCCAGGCCCAGGATCACGTCGGCGGTGGTGGTCAGGGAGTGGGTGAACTCCAGGCCCCAGAAACCGGTCTGGCCGATCATCAGGGGGTGAGCGTCGGACAGGCAGCCCTGGCCGGCCAGAGTGCGGGACACGGGGATGTCCAGGTACTCGGCCAGCGCGGCCAGCTCGTTGGAAGCCTGGGAGAGCAGAATGCCGCCGCCGGCGTGGATGACCGGGTTCTTGGCCTCCACCAGCTTCTTGGCGATAGCAGCCGCAGCGGCGGGGTCCAGAGCGGGCTTGGCAGTCACATGGGCGTCGTGATAGGTGCGCTCCCACAGGTCCTCGTCCATCTCCCGGGAGAACATGTCCATGGGCATATCCACCAGGACGGGGCCGGGACGGCCGGACTCGGCCAGACGGAAGGCGCGGTCCAGGATGTTGGGCAGGGCCTCCACGTCGTCCACCCGCCACAGCCGCTTGCACACGGGCTCCAGCAGCTTGTACTGGTTGCCGTCCTCGTGCATCTGGATCTCCTGGTGGGGGTGACGGCCGTAGTAATAGCTGGGCACGTCGCCGGCGATGACCACCATGGGGATGGAGTCCAGAGAGGCGTTGGCCACGCCGGTGATGACGTTGGTCAGGCCGGGACCCAGATGGCACATGACCACGGAGGCCTTGTGGGTGACCCGGGCGTAGCCGTCGGCGGCGGTGGAGGCGATCGCCTCGTGCCGGGTGCCGATGTAGCGCAGCTTCTTGCTGCGGGACAGGGCGTCCAGCATCCCGATGACGGTGTGGCCGCACAGGCCGAACAGTTCGGTGACGCCCCGGCGCTCCAGGTAGTCTACCAGCAGGTCGGATACCAGTTTCTTGCTCATATGAATTCTCCTCCTTGTATTGATACGGTTCTGCTTCCCTCTCGGGGAGGGACTTCCAAAAATCGCATGGGATCTCTGTGCAGATTGGACAAAAAGGGCGTGGGAACTCCTTTTCTTTCCTTAATATTAGTATAAATTGCGAAAAGTGTCCAATATCAAGTTTTCAAAAATCGTTCGATTATCCTCATAATAAAATTGAAAAAACGCTATTTTTGCTCATAAAAATGGGGAGGGCGATCAAAATTGCCCATGGCTCAGTTTCTGCAGAAACTGGTTGAACACATCGCCGCTGCGAACGACAAAGTCCCGGAAATATTCCGCAGCGGGGGGCAGGTACTGCTCCTTGTTCCACATGAGGAACAGCTTTCTGGGAGGCATGTTGTTGGCAATGGGGACAATCTTGGTGTGGTAGGGGGCGCCGCCCAGGGGATAGGGCAGGATGGTCACCCCGTGGTTGGAGGCCACCAGACCGCTCATGATCAGGTCCTGAGC
>CALWVX010000148.1 GCA_944385065.1 uncultured Oscillospiraceae bacterium
TTGTTCCGGCAGTCGAAGCACACGGCGATCCCCCGGGCGGCGGCCTCGGCCCCCTCCTCCAGGATGACCTGGGCGAATGCCTGGGTGGCGTGGCGGATGACGTGGACGTTCATCCGGTACAGACCCACCCCCATCGTGCCCCGCAGACCGGCGGTTCCAAAGGACAGCTGGTCAAAAAAGCGGCTCTCGATCTCTTTGTCATCGTTTCCAATGGCCTCCAGCTCCGCCTTTTCCTCGGGCGACAGTGCGGGGCTGTTCAGCCAGGCCTCATAAGTATCTCGATAGGACATGTTACACGACCTCCCGCGTGAAATATTCCGTGATTCTGCCCACAGTATACCACAGCCCCCTGGGGATTTCTAGGGAATTTTCCGAAAAAAACCGTTAAAATTTGGATGGTTTCAATACTTTTTCTCATAGTAGCAGTTGGCCGCCAGAAGGACGAGAAACATGACCACAATCACCCCGCACAGGGCCAGGGACACGGCCATCCACCGGCCGTCTTCTGTAAAGCCATAGCCCAGCAGGGCCAGCATGGCCCCGGCAAAGAGCAGGCCGTTCATAATTTTCAGAGTCAGGTGGCCGCTCCGGGTGGCGATAAACAGGGCCCGCTCGTCCACTTTAACCCCCATCTCCTCCTCGACGCTCTTCGGGGAAAAGGCGAACCAGAGTTCCACCGCCCCCAGGGCGGCCAGGATCGCCGCCCCGATCAGGTGCCGGAGGGAGACCCCCTGTGCCAGAGTCAGCAGGAGCACTCCCACCGTCAGCGCCCAGCACAGCAGACCAGTGAAAAAGGGCCGATAATGTCTGATCTTCATGATTCACTCCTCGCTTTCAGCAGCCCGGCCATATCGTCCGGCACGGGGGCGGTAAAGGTCAATTCCTCCCCGGTGATGGGGTGGCGCAGGGACAGCTTCCAGGAGTGGAGAGCGGGCCGGCCGATCAGCGTCTTGTCCTCCTCCCCGTACAGGAAGTCCCCCAGGAGGGGGTGGCCCAGGTGGGCCAGGTGGACCCGGATCTGGTGGGTGCGGCCGGTGTCCAGCTCCAGCTCCACCAGGGCCCGGTCCCCCAGGTTCTCCCGCACCCGGCAGCGGGTCCGGGCGGCCTTGCCGTCGGGGCGCACCATCTGCTCCACCAGGGAGCCGGGCTTCGGCCCCAGCGGGGCGTCGATGACCCCGTCGGCGGGCTCCGGGACGCCCCGGCACACCGCCAGATAGGTCCGGCGGAAGGCGGCGGTGTGGAGCTGCCCCTTCAGCACCTCCTGGGCGTGGGCGTGCTTGGCCACCGCCAGCAGGCCGGAGGTCCCCCGGTCCAGCCGGTGGACCGGGTGGAAATCGGCCTCCTCCCCCTCCAGATCGTAATGATACAGCAGAAAATTACCCACTGTATCGGAAAAGTGTCCCGGTCCCGGGTGGACGGGCACCCCGGCGGCCTTGTTGACCACCACGATGTCTCCATCCTCGTACAGGATGTCCAGGGGCCCGGGGGCGGGGACCACCCCGCTGCGCCGCTCGGGGTCGGACAGCCGCACGGAGAGCACCTGCCCCGGCCGGGGGACGTACCGGGTGTTCACCCGGACCCCATCCAGCAGGATTCCGTCCTCCAGCCACTTGATCCGCCGCACCACTGTGCCCGACAGGCCCATGTGCCGCTTGAGCAGGGTGTCCACCCGGACCCCCGCCGCCTCCGGCGGGACGGTAAATTCCAGACGGCGGCTCACAGCTTTTTGGACCAGCGGTACATGTGGAACATATAGAAGGCACAGTGGAGGACAAGCACCGCGGGGCACAGCACCATCCACAGCAGCTCCCCCTGCACCATGGAGACGATAAAAGGGACCCACAGCAGATACAGGGACCAGTACCAGCTGTCCTGGGCAGCGTGGGCGCGGATGGCCACGCTGCGCTCGTCCCGCTCGGCCCGCTCCACCTCCTTCCGGTCCTCCGGGGTCATGGATCGCATCAGCAGGGGGATGATCAGCCCGGCTCCCCCGATTCCGATCAGCGCCCCGCCCAGACCGGAGCACAGGCCGTTGACACTCCGTGGAATCTCTTCCCCGGACAGGAACACAAACAGAAACAGGGCCAGCCCGGCGGCTACGGCCAGGGCAGACAGCGCCCATTTCCCCACACCTTGTTTCATAACTCCAACACATCCTTTCCGCACAATCCCGTTTCACATTCTCTTGTTCAGCCAAAAACACCGTCCGGTATAGGCGGCCATTTGGCAAAGAAAAATCACAGCCACTGCAATCTGTCCCGGTACAGAATCCAGAACTGACAGCACAATAAAGGCCACTGCCAGCACACCCGAACTCACTTCAAACGAAAAGGCAGCCGCTTTCTCCCGGATCAGCTGGCTGCGCTCATCCTTCTCCCGGATCTCCATCTCCCGCCGCTCCTGGGGTCCGGCCTTTTCCCAGCGTTTTCGTCCGTCTCTATAAAATACCCAAAGGCCTGTTGCTGCCCCGCAAACTCCTCCAAGGCCTCTTTTTATCCCCTGGTAAAGACTTTCGCTCAGATCCAAGTTGGGAAGCACCATATTGACAAGCCAGATGCACAAAATCACCACCGCCAAGAAAATCCATTCCAGTGTGCGTTTTTTCATCCCTCTCCCTCCTCAAACAGAAAGACCTCTTCAATGGTCAGGCCAAAGTATTTGGCGATGCGGTGGGCCAGGAGGAGAGAGGCGTTGTACCGGCCGTTTTCCAGGGAGATGATGGTCTGTCGGGTGACGTCCACCCCGTCTGCCAGCTCCGCCTGGGACAGGCCCCGCTCCTTCCTCAGCTCCGCGATCCGATTGGTCACGCCGCCGCCCCCTTTCTCCGTGCAATTCAAGTAAAGCTTGCTTTACATTTCGGAGTATAGCATGCTTTACATCTTATGTCAAGTGCGCTTTACATATTTTTTGAAAAATCGGCGCCCCCGGCCGGCAGCCGGGGGCGCCCACGAAAACTGCAATCTGTTTTCTGTCTCAGGAAAAGATCGGCGGCGCTTCTCCTCTCAGCGCTCCAGTTCCTCCAGTTCTTCCAGTTCCTTCCGCCACAGGGCGTTTACCGCGCCGCTGGGCTCGCGCAGGGGCCCCGGTCAGGCGACTGGCAGTTCTTCCGCACTCACTTTCCCAACTCTTCCAGTTCCTTCCGCCACAGGGAGTTCACCGCGTCGCTAGGCATCCGCCAGTCGCCCCGGGGGGATAGGGTGAGGGAACCCACCTTGGGGCCGTCGGGCAGGCAGGACCGCTTGAACTGCTGGGCGAAGAAGCGGCGGTAGAAATTGTTCAGCCACTTCAAAATGGTCGCCCGGTCGTACCTGTCCCCCAGGGCGTGCAGGGCCAGCCGGAACACCTTCCGGGGGGAGAAGCCCCAGCGGACGGCGTAGTACAGGAAGAAGTCGTGGAGCTCATAGGGGCCCACCAGGTCCTCGGTCTTCTGGGCGATTTCCCCCTCCTTGGGGGGCAGCAGCTCGGGCGAGACCGGCGTATCCAGAATATCCCGCAGCACGGCGGCCAACTCCGGGTCGCTCCCCTCCGCCTGGTCGGCGGAGTAAGCCACCAGGTGGCGCACCAGGGTCTTGGGAATGGAGCCGTTCACCCCGTACATGGACATGTGGTCCCCGTTGTAGGTGGCCCAGCCCAGGGCCAGCTCGCTCAGGTCGCCGGTGCCGACCACCAGTCCCCCCCGCTGATTGGCCAGGTCCATCAGCACCTGGGTGCGCTCCCGGGCCTGCCCGTTCTCGAAGGTCACCGACAGGTCCTCCATGGACTGGCCGATGTCCCGGAAGTGGACCCGCACCGCCTCGCCGATGTCCACCGTGCGGAAGGAGGCCCCCATGTGCTCGGCCAGCAGCTGCGCGTTGGACTTGGTGCGGCTGGTGGTGCCGAAGCAGGGCATGGTGACGGCGACGATGTCGGTTCTGGGCCGCCCCAGCAGGTCCATGGCCCGGGCGGTAATCAGCAGGGCCAGGGTGGAGTCCAGCCCCCCGGACAGTCCCACCACGGCGCAGCCCGCTCCGGTGTGCTCCAGCCGCCTTTTCAGGCCGGAGGCGGCAATGGTCAGAATCTCCTGACACCGGGAGGCCCGGTCCCCCGCGTCCTGGGGCACAAAGGGGTTGGGCGGAACCGGCCGGGTCAGGGCGGTCTCCCCCATCTCCAGGGAGAAGATTCTGCGGCACACCCCCAGGCAGTGGGCCTCCGCCATGGGATCCAGCTCCGAAGGGGTGAAGGTGTTCATCCGGCGGCGCTCAAAGGCCAGCCGCCCCACGTCGATCTCGCTGACGGTCAGGCCGGAGGCAAAGCGCCCCTCGGCCAGCAGGGCCCCGTTCTCCGCGATCATGTCGTGCCCGGCAAACACCAGGTCGGTGGTGCTCTCCCCCTCCCCGGCGTCGGCGTACACATAGCCGCACATCAGCCGGGCGGACTGCCCGACCACCAGGGCCCGGCGGTAGTCCGCCTTGCCCGCCACCTCGTTGGAGGCGGACAGATTCAAAATCAGGGTGGCCCCCGCCCGGGCCAGGGCGGCGGAGGGGGGCTCGGGG
>CALWVX010000149.1 GCA_944385065.1 uncultured Oscillospiraceae bacterium
GGCTTGTTCAGCAGGCCCATGTCGTACATGGTGTACAGCAGCTTCCGGTGGCTGGGCTTGAAGCCGTCGATCTCCGGAATGGCCCGGGAGACGATGACGCTCATGGCGTAGGGCATATAGTTGAGCTCCAGCGTCTCGGTGATGGGCTGTTCCAGCACCTCGGCCCGCAGGCCCATGACGTGGGAGGCGTCCACCTTGGGCTTGTTGTCCTCGTTTTTTTTCTTCTTAGGCATTGATGTTCATCCTTATTGTCACGAAATATCCGCCAGGTCCAGATACTCGTATCCGTGGTCGGCGATGTGGTTTTTCCGGCCCTGGAGGTCGTCCCCCAGCAGCAGGTCGAAGACGGCGGCGGTGCGTTCCACATCCTCGGGCATGACCTTGATCAGCCGCCGGGTCTCCGGGTTCATGGTGGTCAGCCACATCATGTCCGGGTCGTTCTCACCCAGACCCTTGGACCGCTGCACCTCGTACTTTTTTCCCGCCAGAGAGGCCACAATGTCGTTTTTCTCCCGGTCGGAGTAGGCAAACCAGGTGTCCTCTTTGCAGGTGATCTCATAGAGGGGGGACTCAGCGATATACACATACCCCTCCTGAATCAGGGTGGGGGTGAGGCGGTAGAGCATGGTGAGGATCAGGGTGCGGATCTGGAACCCGTCCACGTCGGCGTCGGTGCAGATGACGATTTTGTTCCAGCGCAGGGCGGACAGGTCGAAGGAGGCCAGATCCTTTGCCCGCTTGTCCTTCACCTCCACGCCGCAGCCCAGCACCTTCAAAAGGTCGGTGATGATGTCGCTTTTGAAGATTTTGCCGTAATCGGCCTTCAGGCAGTTGAGAATTTTGCCCCGGACGGGCATGATGGCCTGATATTCCCCGTCCCGGGCCATTTTGACGCTGCCCAGAGCGGAGTCGCCCTCTACGATGTACAGCTCGCTGCGGGTCACATCCCGGGTGCGGCAGGGGACGAATTTGGCCACCCGGTTGGAGATGTCCATGGAGCCGGTGAGGGATTTTTTCAGGTTCAGCCGGGTGCGCTCGGCGTTTTCCCGGGAGCGCTTGTTGATCAGCACCTGTTCGGCGATCTTCTGGGCGTCCTGGGGATTTTCGATGAAATAGACCTGGAGCTGGGCGCGCAGGAAGTCGGTCATGGCCTCCTGGACAAACTTGTTGTTGATGGCCTTCTTGGTCTGGTTTTCATAGGAGGTCTGGGTGGAGAAATTGTTGCTCACCAGCACCAGACAGTCCTGCACGTCCTGGAAAGACAGCTTGCTCTCATTCTTCGTATATTTGTTCTGCTGCTTCAAATAACTGTCAACCGCGGAGACAAAGGCGGATCGGACCGCTTTCTCCGGCGAGCCCCCGTGTTCCAGCCAGGAGGAGTTGTGGTAGTGCTCGATGACCTGCACCTTGTTGGAGAAGCAGAAGGCCACGCTCAGCTTTACCTTATATTCCGGCTTGTCCGCCCGGTCCCGGCCGCGGCGCTCGGTCTGCCAGAACACCGGCTGGGTGAGAGAGTCCTCTCCCGCCAGTTCGGCCACATAGTCCTGAATTCCGTTTTCATAGCAGAAGTCGGTGGTCTCGAATTTGCCGCCCGCCTGATTGCGGAACCGGAAGGTGACGCCGGCGTTGACCACCGCCTGGCGCTTCATGGTGTCCAGAAAATACTCCACCGGGATGTCGGTGTCGGTGAACACCTCCAGATCTGGCTTCCAGCGGATGGTGGTGCCGGTTTTTCTGCCCCGGTCGGTGGGCTCTTTCTGAAGACCGCCGATGTTCTCTCCCTTTTCAAAATGGAGGGAGTATTTCATCCCGTCCCGCCAGACGGTCACGTCCATGTACTCGCTGGCGTACTGGGTGGCGCAGGAGCCCAGGCCGTTGAGCCCCAGGGAATACTCATAGTTGTCCCCGTCCAGGTTGTTGTACTTGCCGCCGGCGTACAGCTCGCAGAACACCAGCTCCCAGTTGAACTTCTGTTCCTTCTCATTCCAGTCCACCGGGCAGCCGCGGCCCTGGTCCTCCACCTGGATAGAGCCGTCCTGAAACCGGGTGACGGTGATCAGGCTGCCGTGGCCCTCCCGGGCCTCGTCAATGGAGTTGGACATGATCTCAAACACCGCGTGCTCGCAGCCCTCCAGTCCGTCGGAGCCGAAGATGACGCTGGGGCGCTTGCGCACTCGGTCGGCTCCCTTCAGGGAGGAGATGGCGTCGTTGCCGTAGTGATTCGCTTTCTGGGCCATATTGTCAATTCCTCACAGTTCTGCCCCCGCCCCTCCGGCGGAGAAGATTGCCGTTCTCTCAGAGTTCAGCTCTGCCGCCCGCGGGCGGAAATCATACTCATACATCATAATATTACCAGATCGGGCGGGAAAAAGTCAAGGCGAGGCGGGACCTGTGCCCCGGGCGCATAAAACGGGGCGGTTTGAGGAAACTGGAGGGAGAGGGGGAGAGGAGCAATGGAGCGTTTTTGTGTTCTGGAGCGGGAGGAGGGAATTCATCAGGCCATTCAGGCGGGGTTGGCCGCCTGGGGCGGAGGCGGGACCGGAGACCGCCGGGGGCTGCTGGTGATCTCGCCGAAAGCGGCGCAGCGGGGGCTGGGCGGACTGCCGCCCTGCCGGGTTGTGCTGCTGCCCGGGGACTGCGGAATTGGCCCGGAACAGCTGAGCGCGGCCAGCGCGGTGAGCTATGGGCTCTCGCCCCGGGATACGCTGACCCTCTCCAGCCGGGAAGGAGACAGGCTCTGGTGTGCCCTCCAGCGGGAGCTGGTGACGCTGGACGGGGCGGTGGTGGAGCGGCAGGAGTTTCCCGCGGCCCTGCCTCCCGCGCTGGAGCCCCTTTCCGCTCTGGCGGCGGCAGGCGCGCTGCTGCTGCTGGGAGTGCCGCCGGAGCGGCTTGGAACAGGCGGGCCGGAGAGGTAAACGCGGCGGCAGAAAAGAGAAAGCGCCCTCCGGCCGGAGCCGGAGGGCGCGCTGGTTCAGGACAAAATCAGGGGGCGGGGGTGGCATAGCGGTTGACGATATAGTCCCGCACCCGCCGGACGGCAGGGGAGAGGGGGCGGTTTTTCATCCAGGAGAAATAGACGGTGCGCACAAAGGAGTGAGTCTCGTCCTGAATGGGGATGACCACCACCTTTTCATTCTCCATGGCGGGCACCTGGGGCAGAACCGCCACGCCGAAGCGCAGGGCGACGTATTGGAGAGCCGCATTGCACTCCCGCACCTCAAAGACAACGTTGGGGGTCACCCCGTGGTCGGCGTAAATCTTATCCAGCTGGGTGCGCAGGCTGCTGGGCTTGTCCAGGGTGACGCAGGGCTCGTGGGCGAAATCCTCGAACCGGACCGACTCCCGCCTGGCCAGCGGGTGGTGCTCAGGGACTGCCAGATACAGCGGCTGGCGCATGATGGTCACCGATTCCAGCTCCTCGTCCTGGTGCAGACAGAAAGCCACGTCCAGATTCCCCTTTTTCAGCTGCTGGTACAGATCAAAGGAAGGGGCCTCCATGAACTGGAATCGGATATTCTGGTTTTTGTCCTGTCCGTAGATGCCCAGCATGAGAGAGGGGATCAGAGAGGAGGAGATGGAGTGGAAATATCCCAGGCGGACGATCTGCTGGGCTGAGCCGGCCATCTGCTGAAGCACGCTGACCCCCTCGTCGATCATGCTCAGAGCCCGCTCGGCATAGGGCAGGAACTGCTCTCCATAGATGGTCAGGCGGACATGCCGGCTGTCTTTTTCAAAGAGCTTGACGCCCAGTTCCTTTTCCAGTTCCTTGATGGAATAGCTCAGGCTGGGCTGGGCGATGTGCAGTTCGGCGGCGGCCTGGGTATAGTGCAGGACGCGGGCCAGGGTTTTGAAATACTGAAGCTGTAATAAGGTCATGACGGCACCTCTGAGAATGATAGATAGAATGTTTCTATCTATTTTATCGCAAAACAGATTCCTTTGCAAGTAAACCCATTGCACAATGGAAAAGGGCATTTTTTGTGCAGCACAACCAAAAAGCGGAGCGAGGAACCGGAGGGAATCAATCAATAATAGATGGAATCTATGATTCAAGAGAAAGCTGGTATTTGACTTTGGCGGGGCGGCGCGTTACAATAAGCGCAGAAAGTGACCCAATAACCAGAACATACAAAACTTATGAAAAGGAGTGTATTGGTTATGGCAAAAGAAGTTACCCCTGAGCAGATTGCAATGCTGGACGAGATGGTGGCCAAGGCCCGGAAGGCTGCCGACATCATCGCCACCTATGACCAGGCCCGTGTGGACCGCCTGTGCCAGGCTGTTGCCGCCGCTGTGGTGGACATGAAGGTGTGGGCCAACCTGTCTGACGAGGCCGTGGACGAGACCGGTCTGGGCGACAAGGTGACCAAGCGCAACAAGCGCAACAAGATCAAGCTGATCCTGCGCGACTGCCTGCGGCAGAAGAGCGTGGGCGTGATCGA
>CALWVX010000150.1 GCA_944385065.1 uncultured Oscillospiraceae bacterium
GGAGGAAAAATTCCCGGATCTGCATGAAAAAATTGTGATTGGGCGGTCCTTCTGGTATAATGAGAAAAACACAGCACGGGCCGGAGGCGGGAAAGTCAGCGCCGCGGCGCCGGAATAAGGAGGCGATTGTATGGCGGCCGCCCTGTATACTGTGATTGTGGCCGACGACGAGGACGAGCTGCGGGAGGCGGTATGCACCATGATCCCCTGGCAGGAGCTGGGGTTCCGCCTGGCGGGGAGCGCCAGCAATGGGCTGGACGCCCTCCAGCTGGTGGAGAAGCATCAGCCCGATCTGCTGCTGACCGACATCCGGATGCCCTTCATCTCGGGCATTGAGCTGGCCCGGCAGGTGCGGGAGGTGCGCCCGGCCACCAATATCGCGTTCCTGAGCGGCTTTGACGACTTTGAGTACGCCCAGCAGGCCATCCAGTACAACATCATCAGCTATATGCTCAAGCCCCTGACCATGGAGGGGCTGGGGAAAGAGCTGCGGGCCATCCGGCAGAAGATCGACGCCCAGTACGCCCTGTTCCGCCAGGCCGCCCCGCGGGCCGACGGACAGGAGCAGCGGGCGGCCATGCTCATGCCGCTGGTGCTGGACGACTTCGCCGAAGGGGAAGGAGAGGCCCAGGCGGAGCAGATGGCCCGGGCCTGCGGCCTGCTGCGGGATTCGGACGACCGCCCCTGCTACACGGTGATGGTGTCCGCCCTTCAGGGGGAGGAGGGGGAAAACCGCACCGAGCCCTCCTTTGTGGCCTCGGTGGACCGGCTGGCCTCCAAGTATCTGCGGGGGGTCAGCTTCTTCTCCTCGGGGAAGGTGGTCACCGTGCTGATGGGCAACCCCTCGGACTTTGAGGAGTATCTCCATATCCTGGCCGACGAGGTCACCCAGATGGCCGAGCGGGCCCTGGGCGGCCGGTGCCGGGTGGGTGTCAGCCGGCGGGTGAACGCCCTCACCGGTCTTCATGGGGCCTATCGGGAGGCCATGGAGGTCCTGCGCCAGGGGGACCGGAACGAAGGGGGCGCCCAGTTCATCAGTGATCTGGCCCCTGCCGCCCGGGGCGGGGAGCGCCTGTGCCGCCGGGCCCTGGAGGTGCTGGACCAGCACTATATGGACGCCAATCTCTCGCTGGCCTCTCTGAGCGGGATGCTGGACGTCAGCCCCAACCATCTGAGCGCCTGCATCAAGAAATATGCCGGCGAGACCTTTATCAATATCCTCATCCGCCGGCGGATGGAGGCCGCCCGGGAACTGCTGACCGAAACAGACCTGAAAATTCAGGAGATTGCCCAGCGGTGCGGATACACCGACCAGCACTATTTCAGCTACTGCTTTAAAAAGTACTGCAGCGAGTCCCCCAACGCCCTGCGCCGTCGGCTGGACGCGGAGAGGGCGGGTGAGAACGGATGAGAAAGGGTGCCGCCCGGCGGGGCCCCCGCACCACCGCGATTCTGGTGGCCATGGTGGTGGGAGTGGTGGCCATCATCCTGTGCAGCTGCACCACGCTCTTTCTGGAGCGCTACCGCGTCGCCATGGTCCAGAGTGCCCGCACCAGCACCGCCCAGGCCGTCGCCCAGGTGTCCAACACCGTGGGCAGCTATCTGCGGGACATGCAGCAGTCCATGGATCTGGTGGAACAGTCCATGGCCGCCGATCCGGTCAGCCGGGACGAGCTGCTCTCCGCCTTTCTGACTTTCCGGCCCGACGTGGTTGCCATCACCAGCTACTCCAGCGGCGGTGAGCTGCTGGACTGCTGGTCTCCCGGGCGGGAGCCGCGGGAGAGAATTCTGCAGAATCTGTCCTTTGATCTGGTGGCCGCCCAGGCCAGCGACGGACCCTATATGAGCGCCCCTCATGTGGAGAGCATCTTCGAGGGCTACTATCCCTGGGTGGTCACCGTCACCGCTCCCCTGGAGACGGGGGGAGAGGCCGCCTGGGTCTCTCTGGATTTGAGCTTTGCCAGCATCTCCAGCTATATCAACAACGTGGGGATCGGCCAGCGGGGCTATTGCTTCCTGATGGATGAGAGCGGCTCCATCATCTACCACCCCCAGCAGCGGCTGCTGTACGCCGGCCTCAAATCGGAGGACACGGCGGGACTGGCCGCGCTGGAGGACGGGACCTATGACGACGATACGGTGATTTACTCCCTGACCCGGGTGGAAGGGAGCGACTGGCGGGTGGTGGGCATCAGCTATGTGGACGAGCTGGTGGACCGGAACGTGCGGGAGATGATCCGGCTGTCCGAGGCGCTGGCCCTGGTCATTCTGGCTGCCGCCATTTTGACCAGCTGGCTGCTGTCCCACCTGCTGGGCCGCCCTCTGCGGGGGCTGGCCGCAGCCATGGAGCGGTTCGAGGCCGACGCCGACCACTTCACCTATCACCCGGTGGGGGGCACCCGGGAGGTGCGGGAGCTGTCCAACTCCTTCGGGCACATGGTGCTGCAGATCCAGCAGCTCATGTCCACCGTCCGGCAGGAGGAGGTCAACCTGCGCAAAACCGAGCTGAAGGCCCTTCAGGCCCAGATCAACCCTCACTTCCTTTATAACACCCTGGACTCCATTGCCTGGATGTGCGAGCAGGGCCGCAACGCCGACGCGGTGAACATGGTCCACGCCCTGGCCCGGCTGTTCCGCATCAGCATCAGCCAGGGCCACGAGCTGATCCCCATCGCCCGGGAGCTGGAGCATGCGGAGAGCTATCTCCAGATTCAGAAGTTCCGGTACAAAAACCAGTTTACCTATGAATTTGACGTGGACCCGGAGTGCCTGGACTATTACTGCAACAAAATCACCCTCCAGCCCATCATTGAAAACGCCATCAACCACGGCCTGGATCTGATGGTGGACGAGGGGCGCATCACCGTGGAGGTGTGCCGGGAGGGAGAGGACATCCTGTTCCGGGTCCGGGACAACGGGGTGGGCATGAGCCGGGAGCAGGTGGACGCCATTCTGAACCAGAGCCCGGGAGACCGCACCGGGATCGGGATCAAAAATGTGGACGACCGGCTGAAGATCTACTTCGGAAAGGACTACGGCCTGCGCATTACCAGCGAACTGGACGTGGGGACCTGTGTGGAAATCCGCATGCCCAAGATACGGGAGGGAAGCTATGAGGCGAAATAGAGCGGCCGCCATGGGGGCGGCGCTAGCGCTGCTCTGCCTGCTGTGCGCCTGCGGGTCGGGACAGGTGGGGAGCGAGCGGCACAAGGTGGCGCTGGTGGCCAAGTCCACCCAGACCGAGTTCTGGCTGTCTGTGTTCGCCGGGGCCCAGGCAGCCGCCGCGGAGTACAATGTGGAGCTGACGCTGGCCGGTCCCAAGACCGAGGAGGACTATGAGACCCAGAACCGGATGGTGGCCGACGCGGTGGAGGCGGGGGCGCAGGCCCTGGTCTTTTCCGCCATCGACTATGAAAACAACGCCGCCGCCATCGACGCCGCCGCCCAGGCCGGGGTGGAGATCGTGGCCATCGACAGCAGCGTGGACTCCGATCAGGTGCGCACCTATATCGGCACGGACAACCACGCCGCCGGCCGCATGGCGGCCCAGGCGGCCCTGGAGCAGGTGGACGGCCCGCTGTATGTGGGACTGGTGAACTATGACGAGGCCACCGCCAACGGGCAGGAGCGCCAGCGGGGAGCGGTGGAGGCCTTTCAGGAGAGCGGCCGGGCCCAGGTGGTGGCGGTGGTCAACACCCTGGTGGAGGCGGAGCGGGCCCGGGAGGACACCGCCGCCCTGCTGCGGGAGCACCCGGAGATCAACGTGCTGCTGGCCTTCAACGAGCCCACCAGCGTGGGGGCCGCGGGGGCGGTGGAGGCGCTGGGACTGGCCGACCGGGTCTTCCTGGTGGGGTTCGACTCCAATGTGGCCACCATCGACGGGCTGCAGGAGGGCTACGTGGACGCACTGGTCGTCCAGAACCCCTATGCCATGGGGTATCTGGGGGTGGAGAGTGCCTATCAGCTCCTGGCGGGACGAGGGAGCGAACTGGAGCCGGTGGTGGACACTTCCACCCAGATCGTCAATCGGAACAACCTGTTCTCCCTGGACAGCCAGAAAGCCCTGTTCGCCTTTGACCAGCGGCCGGAGTGAGCGAACTGCACAAAAACAGAGGGGCCTGTTTTGACACAGTGTTGGAATTGGATAAAAATTTACCCTGCTTTCGGTGCTTTTTTCCCTTGTTTTTTGCTCTTTTTTCTTTTAACATAATTTTAGCACAGGGGGGCGGATTGGCCGTCCTGCGTGCGATATACAGGAAAAAGGAGAATTAATTATGAAGAAAGCTCTTGCACTTGCTCTGGCCGCGGCCATGGCCCTGGGCCTGACCGCCTGCGGCGGTGGGGACGACT
>CALWVX010000151.1 GCA_944385065.1 uncultured Oscillospiraceae bacterium
TGAAGAACCAGATGTCCCGGGAGTACCTGAGCCGGGAGCGGGCCGGGGCCGGCCGGGACGAGCTGGAGCAGTACACCCTGGGCTCTCTGCGCCGGGCGGTGTTTGAGGGAGACACCAAGAGCGGCTCCCTCATGGCCGGCCAGGTGGCCGGCATGCTCCACGAGATCCGCCCCCTGCGGGCCATTCTGGAGGAGCTGTGCGCCGGCTGCAATGAGACCATCCGAACTCTGGCGGCGGAGGTGGGGGCATGAAGCTGGCCTTTGTATACGCCGGACAGGGCAGCCAGAAGGTGGGCATGGGACAGGACTTCTATGAGGAGTACCCCCTGTTCCGCCGGGCCATGGACAGCGACCGGGCCGGCTTCGACCTGAAGGAGCTGTGCTTCCAGGGGCCGGAGGAGAAGCTGTCCCAGACCCGGTATACCCAGCCCTGCATGGTGGCCTTTGCCGTGGGCGTCACCGATCTGCTGGCGGAGGAGGGCATCCGCCCGGAGGCCGCCGCCGGTCTCTCCCTGGGGGAGTACTCCGCCCTGTACGCGGCGGGGGTGTTCAGCCGGGACGACGCCATCGCCACGGTGGCCCTCCGGGGCCGGGCCATGGAGGAGGCGGCCGCCGGTCTGGAGTGCGGCATGACCGCCGTGCTCTCCCTGGACCGGGACAAGCTGCAGCAGGCCTGCGATAAGGCCTCCGACCTGGGGCTGGTGCAGATCTGCAACTACAACTGCCCCGGACAGCTGGTCATCGGAGGGGAGAAGGAGGCGGTGGAGGCCGCCTCCCAGTACGCCAGGGAGCTGGGGGCCAAGCGGTGCATGCCGCTGAAGGTGAGCGGCCCCTTCCACACCGGCCTGATGAAGCCGGCGGGAGACGCCCTGGCGGCCCACTTCCGGACCATGACCTTCTGTGAGCCCTCCATCCCCGTCTATTTCAACTGTCTGGGAGACAGGCGGGAGGGCCAGACCATTCCGGAACTGCTGGAGCGGCAGGTCCAGTCCTCCGTCTACTGGGAGGACACCATCCGCGCCATGGAGCGGGACGGGATCGACACTGTGCTGGAGATCGGCCCGGGGAAGGCGCTGAGCGGCTTCTTCAAGAAGACGGCGCCGGAGATCAAGACCTATCACATTGACACGGCGGATGACTATCGCGCCTTTGTGTCCGCCTGGAAAGGAGAGAGCCAATGAGCAGCATGGAGGGAAAGGTGGCCCTGGTCACCGGAGGAAGCCGCGGAATCGGGCGGGCCGTGTGTCTGGAACTGGCTCGTCAGGGGGCGGCGGTGGCCGTCAACTATGCGGGCAGCCAGCAGGCCGCGCAGGAGACGGTGGAGGCCTGCCGGGCGCTGGGCGCCCAGGCGGAGGCGTTTCAGGCCGACGTGTCCGACGCCGCCGCCTGCGAGGGGCTGGTCCAGGCGGTGAAGGACCGCTTCGGGCGGCTGGACGTGCTGGTGAACAACGCCGGCGTGACCCGGGACGGTCTGCTGATGACCGCCAAGGAGGAGGACTTCGACCGGGTGCTGGACACCAATCTGAAGGGGGCCTACTTCTGCATGAAGGCGGCCGCCAAGATCATGCTCCGCCAGAAGTACGGCCGGATTGTCAATCTCAGCAGCATTGTGGGCCTGCGGGGCAACCCTGGCCAGACCGGTTACGCCGCCAGCAAGGCGGGCATCCTCGGCCTGACCAAGGCGGCGGCCAAGGAGCTGGCCAGCCGGAACATCACCGTCAACGCGGTGGCCCCCGGCTTTATCGAGACGGATATGACCGCCGCCATGCCGGAGAAGGCCAGAGAGGCCATGCTGGCCGCCATCCCCATGGCCCGTCCCGGACAGCCCGAGGAGGTGGCCCGGACGGTTGGGTTCTTTGCGCAGGAGGATACGGGATACGTGACCGGCCAGGTGCTGTGCGTGGACGGCGGCATGGCGGTTTAATGAGGTGAGGGCATGGAAAAAAGACGAGTAGTCATTACCGGCATGGGGGCCGTCACCCCCATCGGAAATACGGCGGAGGACAGCTGGGCCGCCGCCAGGGCGGGCAAGTGCGGCATCGGGCCCATCACCCGCTACGACACCTCCAGCCAGAAGGCCAAGCTGGCCGGCGAGGTCAAGGACTTTGACCCCGAAGCCCTGCTGGGCAAGCGGGAGTGCAAGCGCATGGACCGGTTTACCCAGCTGGCGCTGGTGGCCGCCGACCAGGCCATGGCGGACAGCGGGCTGGACCGGGAGCAGGAGGATCTGAACCGCTGCGGCATCATTTTCTCCAGCGGAATCGGCGGCTTCGAGACGCTGGGGGAGGCCTATGAGCGGGGGAGCACCCGCGGCTTTGACGCGGTGTCTCCCTTCTTCATCCCCATGATCATCGCCAACATGGCGGCCGGCCAGATTGCCATCCGCTACGGCTTCAAGGCCATGTGCTCCTGTGTGGTCACCGCCTGCGCCAGCAGCAACAACGCCCTGGGAGACGCCTTCCACTATATCCGGGACGGCTACGCCGAGGTGATGCTGTGCGGCGGCGCCGAGGCCGCCATCACGCCTCTGGCCATGGGGGGCTTCACCTCCATGAAGGCCCTGTGCGAGAGCCACGACCCCAAGCGGGCCTCTATCCCCTTTGACGCGGAGCGCTCCGGCTTCGTCATGGGCGAGGGGGCGGGCGCCCTGCTGCTGGAGACCTTGGAGCACGCCCGGGCCCGGGGCGCCAAGATTTACGCCGAGGTCATCGGCTATGGGGCCAACTGCGACGCCCACCACATCACCGCCCCCGCCCCTGGCGGCGCGGGAGGCGCGGCCTGCATGGCCCTGGCCCTGGCCGACGCGGGCATCAGGCCCGAGGATGTGGACTATATCAACGCCCACGGCACCTCCACTCCCATGAACGACTCCTGTGAGACCCAGGCCATCCGCACCACCTTCGGCGCCCACGCCGACAAGCTGATGGTCAGCTCCACCAAGTCCATGACCGGCCATCTGCTGGGGGCCGCCGGCGCGGTGGAGGCGGTGTTCACCGCCAAGGCCCTGGAGGAGGGCTTCGTGCCCCCCACCATCGGCTATCAGGTGCCCGACCCGGCCTGTGATCTGGACATCGTGCCCAACCAGGGGCGGAAGGCCGATCTGAAGATCGCCCTGTCCAACTCTCTGGGATTTGGCGGCCACAACGCGGCCATCGTGCTGAAGAAGTGGGAGGGCTGAACATGGAACTGAACATTGAGCAGATTCAGGCTCTGCTGCCCCACCGCTATCCCTTCCTACTGGTGGACCGGATCACCGAGTGCACCCCCGGACAGGGGGCCAAGGGGATCAAATGCGTCACCGCCAACGAGGCGTTTTTCCAGGGGCACTTCCCCAACTATAAGGTGATGCCCGGGGTGCTCATCATCGAGGCCCTGGCCCAGGTGGGGGCGGTGGCCATCCTGTCGGTGCCGGAGAATCAGGGCAAGCTGGCCCTGTTCGGGGGCATCAAGAACGCCCGCTTCAAGCAGCAGGTGCGCCCCGGCGACGTGCTGGAGCTGGAGTGCGAGCTCACCGCCCAGCGGGGCCCGGTGGGCTTCGGCACCGCCGTCGCCAAGGTGAACGGCAAGACGGCCTGCAAGGCGGAGCTGACCTTTGCGCTGACCCAGGGACCGGGGGAGGCCGGCTGAGAAGACGGCCGGCCTTGCGGGAAAGAGGTGAAGCAACTATGCTGGAGGAGAGTTTTAACCAGGTGTACACCAAGTTCAAGCTGCACTTTTATCGGACGGTGTTCTCTCGTTTTCAGAGCCGGGAGGCCAGCCTGACGGCGGTGGAGACGTTCTGCATGGAGGTCATTCTGGCCCTGAAAGAGCCCACCATCAACGAGTTTGCCTCCTTCGTCCAAATCTCGTCCCCCAATGCGGCCTACAAGATCAACAGCCTGATCCAGAAGGGGTATGTGGAAAAAATCCAGTCCCCCCACGACCGGCGGGAGTACCACCTGCGGCCCACCCAGAAGTATATGGATTATTACAACATCAGCACCTCCTATCTGAAGCAGGTGATGGGCCGGGTCAAGGAGCGCTTCACCGGGGAGGAGACCCGGATGCTGGACTCCATGCTCCAGGTGGTCAGCGACGAGCTGATGCCAGAAGTGGAGCTGAGAACAGACCGGGACGGCGGCAGCGGGGGAAAAGAGGCGTCCCCCTGATCCCCTTGGGACGCCTTTTTCCGGGAAACACAAAAATTTTTGAAAAAACAGTTGCGTTTTCCGGGGATTTATGCTATGATACCAGATGCGTTTACAAGATGACCCCTCATGGAGAAAGAGGTGAAGATCATGAAGGAAGGCATCCATCCCAACTATGAACAGACCACCATCCGGTGCGCCTGCGGCAATGTGATCGAGAC
>CALWVX010000152.1 GCA_944385065.1 uncultured Oscillospiraceae bacterium
ATGGAGGTCACCACCAGATAGCTCATAAAGAAGATGGGCTGCTGGGTGATGCCGGGGAAGGAGAAATTGATCCAGATGCTGCCCTGGATCACCAGGATCAGCAGGAGGGGCAGCCCCACCGACTGGAAGGTGAACAGCAGGACAATGATGACAAAGACCACCGACAGCACGCTGATCATCACATTGTCCCTGGCAAAGGAAGTGGACAAATCGTAGTCACTGGTGGAGTCCCCCACCAGATAAACGCTGCCGGCGTCATAGTACCGCTCCGCCTCTTGGTGGATGGTCTGGAGAAAGGCGAAGGTCTCCTCCCCTTCCTCGGGCAGATTCAGGCTGATCAGCATGCGGGTGTAGTGTTCTCCCAGCAGCTGCTCCCGGGCGTCGGACAGCTGGGCATAGAGGTCATCCAGATCGGCCCGCTGCTCCTCGTCCAGATTTACATAGCCCTCCTCTGCCTTGTCATAGGCA
This sequence comes from uncultured Oscillospiraceae bacterium, assembly GCA_944385065.1. Lineage (GTDB taxonomy): Bacteria > Bacillota > Clostridia > Oscillospirales > Oscillospiraceae > Lawsonibacter. Next base: position 469 of record CALWVX010000152.1, read on the forward strand.
AAGAAAAACATATCCATCAGAGGGACCGCGTAGTCGTTCAGCCCGCCCACAATCCGGCCGTACTCCTCCCCCTCCGCCGCATAGGCGGTGTACAGCAGGCACACCAGATCATAGTCCAGATCCGTCATCTCAGAAAACTGCCGGGGCGTCAGGGAGTCGGTGAGCATGTAGCCGTCCATGACCTCCACATTGGACAGCCCCATGGCGTAGTCCACCTGGTCGTAAGTCTCCAGCCGGTCCAGCAGGGCCTTTTCGCTGGCATAGTCGCCTTTCGGGACGATCAGCGCCATTACGTTTTGGGTGCCGAAGGTCTCGTTGACCTTCGCCTCGGCGATCTGGGTCTCATTCTGCCGGGCGGTCTCGATCTGGCTGTAGCCGTAGACATAGGGACACTGGTTGGACAGCAGAAAGCCCGCCACGAGAGCCACCGCGAACAGTGGCACCCCCACATAGCGCAGTTTCAGGGCAAACTTGCCCCAGCGGTCGATCTTGGGGATAAAGCTGCGGTGCCGGGTCTTGGCCATGGCTTTGGAAAAGAGCATCAGCAGGCCCGGCATCAGGGTAAACACCGAGAGCATGCTGAACAGGATGGCCTTGATGAGCACGATGCCCATATCAAAGCCGATGCGGAACTGCATGAACATCATGGCGGCCAGGCCCGAGATGGTGGTGAGGCTGCTGGCGGAGATGGATGGGATGGCCGCGCTTACCGCCGCGATGCATGCCTCCCGGTCTCCGGCATATTCCCGCTCCTCCAGAAAGCGGTGGAGCATGATGATGGCGTAGTCGATGGCCAGGGCCAGCTGCAAAACCACAGTCACTGAGTTGGACACAAAAGAGATCTCTCCGAAGATGAAATTCGTTCCCAGATTCAGCACCGCTGCCGCCACAAAGGTGAGGAGCAGCACCGGGATTTCCGCATAGGAGCGGGAGGTGAGCAGCAGCACCAGCACGATGATCACCGCCGCCACCGCCAGAATGATCCCCATTTCATTGGCCAGGGAGTCCGCCTGGGAGCTGCCCACGGTGCTGTCGATGTAATAGTCGTAGGGGGCCAGCAGTTCCCGGATGGCGGACAGGGCGGCGAGGCTGATCTCGTCCGTCTCCTCCCCGTCAAAGGTCACGGAGATCAGGGCATCCGCCCCCTTGAAATACGACCCGATGTCCTCCGGCGTCTCCGGCTCGCTGTCCTCTGAATCCACGCCGGTGGTGCCGCTCCCAAAGGTGGCTGAAGTAACTCCCTCGATCTGCTCCATCCGCTCCGCCAGGTCCTCTGCCATCTCATAGGTCACATGGGAGATCATCACCCGGGCGGTGCCGAAGGTGGTGAACTCCTCCTCCATGAGGGTCAGGCCCTGACGGGTCTCAGTGGTCTCCGGCAGATACTCCGTGATGTCATTGCAGACGCTGACCCAGTTCCGGGAAAACAGACAGAAGATCAGGGCGCAGGCATAGAGAAAAAAGATCAGATTCCGCTTGTCAACAATGACCGTGGCCAGCTTCTCAAAAAAGGATGGTTTTTCCGTTTCTTTGCTCACAATTTGCTTCCTCCCGGGCTGACAGATGGCGGGTGTCTCACGGCTTCTGGCGGAGCAGGGCGCCCTCCCACCGCATCCGGGCGGTTTCCGACGTGGTTGTCCCGCTCAAGGCTTCCCCGTTCAGGTGCAGGACGGTTTCACAGGAAATGGTGCTGACGACCGTCTTGATGGGATGAAAGAGACGGATCGTCCCATCTGCCGCCTGCACACCCCGCACCGCGTTGAGATGCCCTACCAGGTCCAGCCAGCCGGTGACGTAACCGCCCTGGCAGCGAAGCGTCAGAACGCCCTCCCGAGGACCCATCTGACTTTGTATGGTGACATGATATTCCTGCATCATAACGCCTGCTCCCTCCCATCTTGATTTCTTTCATGTTAAAAAATCGGGGTGGAAAATACAAGGTGCAGACCGGGGCAAATGTCAGATTTCTGACACTTGACGCAATCTGCATCTATGACAAGGTCATAGGACTGTGTTACAATAAATCAAAAGCCGGATGGAAGGGGTTTGGGCAGTCGTCATGAAGAAACGGACGTATGAGGCCAGTGAGGCGGCCAAACGTGAAATCTGCGCCGCGCTGAAAAATCTGATGGGCCAAAAACCTCTGAACAGGATCACAGTCGCCGAGATTATGCAGGCGTGCGGCATGGCCAGGCAGCACTTCTACTATCACTTCGACGACATCTATGACGCGGTGCGCTGGATGTTTGACCAGGAGGCAGTGGCCCTGCTGCGGGAGCACGAGGGGGTCATGCTGTGGCAGGACGGCCTGCTTCAGCTCTTTCAGTACCTCCAGGAGAATCGGGCGGTGTGTCTGTGCGCTCTGCACTCCATCAGCCGGGAACACCTGAAGCGCTTCTTCCAGACGGATATTCACGTCATTATCCAGAATACGATCCTGCAGGTGGCCGCAGAACTGCGGTATCCGGCCAGCGACCGGGAGCTGGCCCTGCTGACAGAGATCTACGTGGGGGCGCTGGTGAGCATGATGGAGGATTGGCTGCTGGGGGAAATTCAGGAGAGCCCGGAAGAACTGATACAATTTGTGGATCAACTGCTGAAAGATCATGCCCGAGGCGCGGCCCTGCGGATGGCGGGGCCGCCCCCGGCCGCGGAGCAGACTTGCAGGGAGGGATCGTAACATGAAGACGCCGATCATCGCTCTGGGCCGCCAGTTCGGCAGCGGCGGCCGGGAAATCGGGAAACAACTGGCAGAAAAGCTGAACGTCAGGTGCTATGACCGGGAACTGATCACACTGGCGACCCAGAAGGCGGAACTGCGGGAGGAACTGTTCGCAGGCAAGGAAGAAAAAGCCCCGAACCCGTGGCTGTTCACCGGCGTCTATGAGGGCGGCCCCCAGGTGCGGCGGGGGCAGCCGGCGGAGGACATCCTGTTTGAAATGCAGAGCCAGGTGATTCTGGAACTGGCCCAGATGGGTCCCTGCATCATCGTGGGCCGGTGTGCCGACGCCGTCCTCCGTGCCGCCGGCATCCCCGTGGTCAGCCTGTTCATCTGCGCCCCCTTTGAAGACCGGGTCAAGCGCCGGATGGAACTCGAGAGAATCGGGCAGAAAGAAGCGGAGGACTCCATTCGGAAAATTGACAAGCGGCGGAAAAAATACTACGACACCTATACCGGCCGAAATTGGGGGATACCGGAAAATTACGATTTTTGCATCAACAGCTCTGTGAGGGGGATTGAGAGGACGGCAGAGCAAATCATTGCCTGGGCCAGAGGCACTTGGTGACACGGTTAGATTTAGCTTTCGCTTCTGCATGAGAAATCTGGAAGCCTATCTGTTTTTATGATACCCGTGGGGACATTCTTGCTTTGTTTACAGCGGCGTAAATCTTAAGCCGCAGACAACGGAAATCGTCTGCCTTGCCCTGCTCTCACTGGCAAAACGGATATACAGAGATATAAAATGGCTCCCTGCCTCAGCCGGGGAACCGTCTCCGGCAAAGGACAGGGAGCGTTTTTGACCACATTTTCAGCCACAGAGCGGTGCGGAGCATATGGAAGTAAGGGACCTAAAGAGTGCTAGAAGGCAATCGGAATAGAGTAGAAACGGCGCAAAACAAGCGAAAATTATACAAAAAAATCTTTTGATATTTTATTGTTTACTCTCCCTCAAAATTTGAATATTCCCTCTGCTAAGTGTAGATCTACCCCGGAGTGTGGCCGTCATCTTCAAGGCAGAGCAGATACCCAATGCCCCCAATAGTCTCACTTAAAAAAGTAGTTCACCGAAAAACAGTCTAAGAACCACGGCAGATAATGTTTCAAGCTGTGGCTTGCTGAGAGGAGT